>NZ_JBFSUV010000031.1:0-64741 GCF_041467515.1 Vibrio sp. 10N.247.311.12 | reverse complement strand
ACAGCTCTGAAGGATCCTTCAACCGATCGCTTTGGCTTTAACTGATCGGCATTACTCAACAATGAGCGCTTTATCTTCATAGCAACGTCTAATTCAGGCTTTCAGACTTTCAGGCTTTCAGGCTTTCAGGCTTTAAAAGAACCGTAAACCAAGATTAGTGCGTAATGGAAACCGCGGTTAAGTCTTTATGCTTGTGATACATCGCGTGTTTGACTATCAGGTTCGCACTCACGCTATCCATTCCTGACACTTCAACGTTAGCCCCTTTTTTACGGAACTTGAACACAACCTTATCAAGCGCCTCGACCGAGGTATTATCTAAGAATGACGCATCCGATATATCGATGGTCACTAAAGAGGTCGCGTTGTCATAATCAAATAAGTCGACAAACGCATCTGACGAAGCAAAGAAGACATGGCCTTTTACTCGGTGAATGGTGTGCATTTCGTTTGTCACGACTTCATCGGATATAAACACCATGGATTTGCTGGCATGTGCATAAAACAGAGCCGACAGCACCACGCCAACCGCAACACCTATTGCTAAATTATGAGTAAACACCACCACCGCCACGGTTGCTAGCATGGTTACATTGGTTGGCAGTGTGTGATCTTTAAGCTCAACAATGGAACGCCATGAGAATGTGCCGATAGAAACCATGATCATCACAGACACTAAAGCGGCCATCGGTATCAGCTTCAACCAATCAGAAACAAACACCACCATTAGCAACAAAACCACCCCAGCGATCATGCTGGACAATCGGGTTAAGCCACCTGATTTGATGTTAATGATCGACTGACCGATCATTGCGCAGCCCGCCATTCCACCAAAAAGGGAAGCCACGATGTTCGCAACGCCCTGCCCTTTACACTCATTGTTTTTATTGCTTTCAGTATCAGTCAGGTCATCGACTATGGTCGCTGTCATCAAGGATTCCAACAAGCCAACCAGAGACAGAGCAATCGAATATGGCAGGATGGTTGCAAGCGTCTCAAACGTGAATGGAATATTAGGAATCAAGAACACAGGCAGTGAATCGGGAAGCTTGCCCATATCGCCAATCGTTCTCACATCTAAGCCGAAGAGCAAACTAATGATTGTCAGGGTAACAATCGCGACCAGTGGAGAAGGTATTGCGCGACCAAACTTGGGGAAATAAGGAAGCAGATAAATGATCGCCAAACCCAAAGCGACTAACACGTAAACGCTTGAAGGGACGTTGATTAATTCAGGAAGTTGGGCCATGAAAATTAGAATGGCGAGCGCGTTAACAAATCCAGTAATCACCGATTTGGAAACGAAATTCATCAGGTTACCAAGCTTGAGATAACCAGCTGCGATCTGAATGACGCCAGCTAGAAATGAAGCGGCGAGTAGATATTCTAGTCCGTGCTCTCTCACTAAAGTGACCATTAGTAGCGCCATAGCGCCTGTTGCACCGGAAATCATTCCCGGACGACTGCCAACCAAAGCAGTGACGACACAAATACAGAACGAGGCATAGAGCCCTACTTTAGGGTCAACGCCTGCAATAATTGAAAATGCGATGGCTTCAGGGATCAATGCGAGTGCAACCACAATCCCAGATAATGAATCTCCTTTAACGTTTGATAACCAGTGTTTTTTTAAATAATTAAGCATGTAATTCTCTTTTACTTGTACAGCCAGTCCTGCCTTGTTGAGACATAATTTGATCGACTGTTTTTCTTGAATGAGCGAGCGCTCGAAAAGTGCGGGTGTAGAGAGAATGCAGGGGTTAAGGCGGCGTAATTAACACGTAGATATTAAACTCCTCTTGTACTTTAGTGGGAAATTAAGAAGGTGATCAAGTCCAAAATGACTGAATCCGCGCCAATATAGAGTGAGTCTCAACACAATCACACTCCCATTATTGAAAACAAAGGTTTCGATTACGCCATGCTCGTTCAGCAGCTCACATAGGGTGAAAGGTAAGGCTGACGCTAAGATCGAACAAAAAACACACCCTCAAACCTATTTATCGTCAGTAGACACAATATTTCTTTCACCAAGCAAGAATAAAGGTTGAAGCTGTCGGTATGACAGGTAATATGTTCAATCGATTTAAAAAGTTTATACAACTTGATGTTTCGGCTAATTATTGTGCAAATGTATATTTATTTGCAGCAATGCCAGAGACTTTGAGTTGAATTTGTCCCTCAATGGAGAATGAAATCAACATGACTTACGCGCCTGTAACAGACGTACTTGGCGGCAAGCTAGCGGTAGACAGTGAAGTAACTGTTCGCGGCTGGATCCGTTCACGTCGTGATTCCAAAGCTGGAATCTCTTTCCTTGCCATTTATGACGGCTCTTGTTTCGACCCGATTCAGGCCGTGGTTCCTAATAATCTTAATAATTACGAAGACGAAGTATTAAAGCTAACAACTGGCTGCTCTGTTGAAGTAACAGGTAAGATTGTTGAGTCTCCTGCGAAAGGTCAAGACTTCGAACTAGCAGCAACTGACGTTAAAGTTGTAGGCTGGGTTGAAGACGCTGACACTTACCCAATGGCTAAGACACGTCACTCTATTGAATACCTTCGTGAAGTTGCTCACCTACGCCCACGTACAAACGTGATCGGCGCAGTAGCACGTGTACGTAACTGTCTATCTCAAGCGATTCACCGTTTCTACCACGAGCAAGGTTTCTTCTGGACTTCAGCTCCGCTTATCACTGCATCTGATGCAGAAGGCGCTGGTGAAATGTTCCGCGTATCGACGCTAGACATGGAAAACCTGCCTCGCACTGACGAAGGCAAAGTTGACTTCAACGAAGATTTCTTCGGTAAAGAAACTTTCCTAACAGTATCTGGCCAACTTAATGCTGAAGCTTACGCTTGTGCACTAAGCAAGGTTTACACGTTCGGTCCTACGTTCCGTGCTGAAAACTCAAACACAAGCCGCCACCTAGCTGAGTTCTGGATGGTTGAGCCTGAAGTTGCGTTTGCAGACCTTAACGATGTAGCGAAACTGGCTGAAGACATGCTTAAGTACGTTTTCGCTGCTGTTCTTGAAGAGCGCCGCGACGACCTTGAATTCTTCGCTTCTCGCATCGACAAGCAAGCAATTACTCGTCTAGAGCAATTCGTTGACGCTGACTTCGCACAAGTTGACTACACTGACGCAATCCAAATCCTACTAGACTCTGGTAAGAAATTTGAGTTTGACGTTGAGTGGGGCATCGACATGTCTTCTGAGCATGAGCGTTACCTAGCTGAAGAGCACTTCAAAGCACCTGTTATCGTTAAGAACTACCCGAAAGACATCAAAGCTTTCTACATGCGCTTAAACGACGACGGCAAAACAGTTGCAGCAATGGACGTACTTGCACCAGGCATCGGTGAAATCATCGGTGGTGCACAACGTGAAGAGCGTCTAGACATTCTAGACGAGCGTATGATTGCTATGGGTATCGACCCTGAGCACATGAGCTGGTACCGCGACCTACGTAAATACGGTACAGTGCCACACGCTGGTTTCGGTCTTGGTTTCGAGCGTCTAGTATCTTACGTAACAGGTATGGGTAACGTTCGTGACGTGATTCCATTCCCACGTACACCACGCTCTGCAAACTTCTAATTCGAAACCTATTCGATATTAAAAGTTAAGAACAAACAAAAACCTCCGCACTTGCGGAGGTTTTTTTATGTTCGGAATAAAACGAGTCCAGATGCTTCTGCGTGCCACTATCTGAGACTCATTATTTCAAAAGCTAATCCACATCTTGGTCGATAGCGTATTTTATTGCAAGACCGCAGATTGCCATCATAACGAATGGGATCGCGGCAGTGGTGTATTCCGCCCACGCCATATCAGCGAATGCTTTTGCCAGCAGTACGTGGCCGAGAATAAGCAGAAGCGCACACACAATAGCGACAATAATCAGCTTAACTTCATTTCCCATAGTCATTTTCAACATAACGGTATCTCCAATATTTGGTCTACCGTTATTGAATCACAACTCTTTGGTCAATTAGGCGTACAGTTACCCCACAAACAACCCGTACAGTTGGAATGATTGTCTTTTTTATGAGGGACTTAAGGTTTTACGAGTGCGTAAGTTGATGTGCCAGTTTGCCAAGCCAGATGAGCGCCTGTTCTTTCTCTTCTGTCAGTTCATAAGAGAAGTTCAATCGTATCGCGTTATCCACTCTGCCATGCTCACTAAACAGATCGCCAGATGCAACGCTAATGCCTTGCTCGATAGCCAGTTGATGAAACTGTTGGCTGTCGAATTTTTCAGAAAAGCGAATCCATATCAAGTAGCCACCAGCCGGCTCTTCAATCTCTATTGAATGCGGAAAGCACTGCTTAATGACATCGATAAATCGCTCTTTCCTGACGACAAGGTTTTTACGCAGTTTACGAAGGTGATTGTCGTAGCTTTCATGCGTTAAGAAATGAGCGACACCAAGTTGAACAGGAGCGCTACTCGATAACGTAGAAAGAAGCTGTAACTTTTGAATCGCGTCGTTAAAACGCGTGTTCACAACCCACCCTACTCGATAACCAGGACACAAACTTTTTGAATACGACCCACAAAGCAAGACGGAATCGGTCTTATCGAAGGCCTTTAGTGGCTTCGGCTTATGCCCTTCGTAATAAAGATCGCCATACACGTCATCTTCAATAATGTAGGTTCCATGCTGTTCTGCAATCTCTACCACACGGCGCTTTGCCTGTTCCGACAAACTGGTTCCCGTTGGGTTTTGAAAAGTCGTCATCAGCCAACACGCTTTAACATCTTGGTTTTGTAGCGCGTTTTCAAACTGCTCTATATTCAACCCATTGATTGGGCAAACGTCCACTTCGATCGGGTTAAGCCCGAGCCTCTCGACAGCCTGCAGAGCACCATAGAATGCGGGAGACTCAATCACGACGTTATCACCCGACTTGGTGACCGTTTGCAGGCTCAAGTTGAGCGCCTCCATAGCACCCGACGTAATCACGATGTCTTGATGATTAACCGTGATCCCTTGCTGCAGATAACGCTGTGCGATTTGCCTTCTCAAGGACTCACTGCCCGGTGGTAAATTATTTATCACACTCGCGCCAGTCATCTTCCTACCCGCGCTGGCAAGGTTTCGAGTCAAGGTAGGTAACGGGAAAAGGTCGGGATCTGGGAATGCAGAGCCGAAAGGAATCACACCTTCGGCTGAACTCGACTTCAAGAAATCAAATAAGCGGTCATTAATGGCTTTCTTTTCACTAACGAGTGGCTGTGCGTAGTCAACGCCGTCCAGCCTTGGCGCTACAAAGTAGCCCGACTGAGGTTTAGCGATGATCCACCCTTCGCTTTCTAGCAACTGGTAGGCTTGTAAGACAGTACTATTGCTGACGTTGTAATTTCGACAACTCATGCGTACCGAAGGGATCTTCTCTCCGGATCGCCACGTATTGTTGGCTATCTGAGTTCGAATATCCTTTGCAAGCTCTTCATAACGCGCCATCTAATTGTACTACCTAGAGAAATTCTGTGAGCCGGTGATTTTATCACTTACGCCAACAACTATTGCTGCTATCCATATGATCGCACCTAATTTCCACAATAGTGTGAATTAATTCACAGATAACTTTGTAAGCTTTGCTAAGTTTGTACCCAAGGTAGGAGCTAAGTTGGCTTTCTACCTCAATAATTTGATGTAACCCAAAAACATGCGAGATAACAATGAAAAAAATAGAAGCAGACCAATTAAGTTATAAAGGAGAGTCAAACGGTGTTCACAGTTGGACAACACCGAGCGGTCAGCCATATTACTGGCACCCAGATTGGCTCCATATTGCTGAAGATGCGACAGGCTCACATCCAAAGCAAAAGATCGATGTCGAACAAGACCAAGCACCAACGGAAAAACACGCGGTGTCTGCTATTCTGAAACACATCAACCAATGGGCTGCAGACAAACTAGCGTCTCACCCTGAGATTGAAACCGGCTCAATCGAAGCTGAAATCAATCTCAAAAAGTAACGGGGTAAAGTAGATAGCAAACTCAATCACTCGCGATTCTAACCAGTACACAGACTGAATAGCCTCGAACCTCGACCGAGGCTATTCAAGTATCTTCATAAAAATGCTGCAATAACCCCCACCTAGCTAACAAATCTCTAACACAAACCAGTTTCTTGTATCAATCCACGAAAGCTATCGATAGAATTTCCGGTCTTATTCACGTCACTTATGCTAATCATTCGCAATTCTAAAGTCGTGAATCAATGAATGCGTAAATCTAATAAGAATGAGAACAAAGGCTTACCGATGGATACTTCAAATTACAATCAATCGCTAACGACTAAGTTATACGTCATTGCTGGCGTGCTGTTTGGCACCTATGGCAGTCGGGTGTGCCCTATGCTCGATAGCTTAACGACGTTAGAGATTTTCACACAAGTCAGTATTGTGTTTATCTTATTATGGCTCGCACGTCGTTACCCATTGGCGCAACATACCTTGGTCAAGCAAGGCCGATTCGCGCAACTCGATACCCTGCTATTTTTTGCTGCAAGTGTGCCTTTCGCGCTCTACTACAACTTAAGCTATGAATTCACCATAGATAGTAATTTGAAGGTGCTGTTTGGCATGAGTCTATTCGGCTTCTTTACCGGAACCATTCTTCAATTGAATGCCAAGCTCAGCCAAATGGATAAAATGGAGACGACTGGACAATTCGACTTCCAACTGGTTGGTGAAAGAAGTTCACTGGTCAAGCAGATGATTGGGTTAGTCGTCGTACTTCTGGTTACACTGACCACCATGCTGACGATGATTGCCGTAAAAGATATCTTCTGGTTAGAGCACAACCCTGAACGCTTGTTGGATGGCACAGGCAAAATCAGCGTGATTAAAGAGTTCATTTATTTGGCAGTAGTTCTGGGTGGATACGCGATAACCATTATGACTTTATGGAGCAAGCTGATTAAGCGAATTCTCCTAAGCCAAGAACACGCATTGAGAAAGGTTACCAGTGGCGAACAAGGCGTTCGCTTACCTATTTTCGGCTACAATGAGCTGGGTTCAATGGCATCAATGACCAATACCATGCTTGATAGCCTCGAAACGGCACAAAACGAAGTCAAAACGACCCGTGACGTTGCGATCGTAAGTTTGTCTGCGTTGGCAGAATCTCGAGACAATGAAACCGGTGCTCACATTCTGAGAACCCAAGAATACGTAAAGGTACTCGCACAAGAGCTCAGTAAGTCGGAAATCCACGCAAACTTGTTAACACCAAACTACATCGAGCTGCTTTACAAATCTGCTCCACTTCATGACGTAGGCAAAGTAGGCGTTCCTGATAACGTGTTATTGAAACCGGGTAAATTGACGGACGAAGAGTTTGAGATAATGAAAGGTCACCCCGCGATTGGTGCTGAAGCCTTGTCTATTGCAGAAAAGCAGTTAGGAAGCAGCTCTTTCTTAAGAGTCGCAAAAGAGATATCTCTGACTCACCACGAGAAATGGAATGGCAGTGGTTATCCTAATCAGTTGTCTGGTGAAGATATCCCGTTATCTGGCCGTTTAATGGCATTAGCTGATGTTTATGATGCGCTCATCTCGAAGCGAGTCTACAAGCCAGCCTTTACTCATGAACAAGCTAAACAGATCATCTTAGAGGGCAATGGGACGCATTTTGATCCGCAAGTTGTCCAAGCTTTTCTGGTCGTCGAACAAGCGTTTGTTTCAATTGCTGCGACCTACAAAGATGGCAAAAATGTAGCGAGTGAACTCGAGCGCGAAAGCTTTATTGCTCAACCAGCGTAATCTATTCAAAATCCACTAACTTCTTGCACCCTATAGGTTAATCCGTAGGGTGTTTTGTTATCAAATATCCTCTTTAGTCAATAAATCTGATTGAAATGGATTTTTTTTGGTCTTTCTGTTCACTTCGTATTGTCTTAAAAATTCCATACAGGTATAACTACCCATAGATACTATCCCCTCTCAATTGACATGGATGAAGATTATGTTTGAAAAAGTGTTAGCTGCTCCCGCCGATCCTATCCTCGGCCTTACTGAAGAGTTTAAAAAAGACTCTCGTGCAGAGAAAATCAACCTTGGCGTTGGCATCTACAAAAATGAAGATGGTCAAACACCAGTACTTAAAACAGTAAAGAAAGCAGAAGCTGCACTTCTTGAAAACGAAAAAACCAAATCTTACCTAACGATTGAAGGTACAGCTGAATACGGTCTAGCGGTTCAGAAACTTCTTTTCGGTTCAGACGCAGAGATCGTTGAATCTCAACGCGCTAAAACAGCACAAGCTCCAGGTGGTACAGGTGCACTTCGCGTAGCGGGTGAATTCATCAAGCGCCAACTGGGCGAAGTGAAAATCTGGATCAGTAACCCAACTTGGGCTAACCACAACGGCGTTTTCGCAGCTGCGGGGATCGAAACTGCTCAATACAGCTACTACAACGCTGAAACTAAAGACAAAGACTTCGCTGGTATGGTTGCTGACCTAGAGAAAGCTTCTGAAGGCGATATCGTTCTTCTTCACGGCTGCTGTCACAACCCAACCGGTATCGACCCAACAACTGAAGAGTGGGAAGTACTGGCTAAATTGGTTGCTGAGAAGAAACTGCTGCCTCTATTCGATTTTGCTTACCAAGGTTTTGCAAAAGGCGTTGAAGAAGATGCTGCTGGCCTACGTATTTTTGCTCAATACAACAAAGAGATCCTTGTTGCTAGCTCGTTCTCTAAGAACTTCGGCTTGTACAACGAGCGTGTTGGTGCATTCACTCTGGTTGCTGAATCAGCAGACGTAGCAACGACAGCATTCTCTCAAGTTAAGAGCATTATCCGCTCTATCTACTCTAACCCACCAGCCCACGGCAGTGCTGTCGTTACTCACATCCTTGGTGATGCTGATCTACGTGCTGAATGGGAAGCAGAAGTGGCAGAAATGCGTGACCGTATCCAAGAGATGCGTGAACTATTCGTAACGACACTGAAATCAGAAGGTGTTGATGCAGACTTCACATTCATCGAACGTCAAAACGGCATGTTCTCGTTCTCAGGTCTAAGCAAAGAGCAAGTAACTCGCCTAAAAGACGAATTCGCTATCTACATTGTTGGCTCTGGTCGTATCAGCGTTGCTGGTATGACTAAGTCAAACATGGGTCCTCTATGTAAAGGTATCGCTGCGGTTCTTTAATCGAAAAGCGAAACCTGTATTTGCAGACCACAAGCTTGCACTTACAGACCAATAGATGTGTAAAAGCCAGCAATCAAGCTGGCTTTTTTGTGTCTCCACTTTCAGGTTTAGATACTTTGGAAGTTAATACTCTAGGAAAAATTCCACACCTAGCTCATTAGTACGCTCGCTACGAATTTTACCTTCACCATCTCGATGTTGGTATGACCCACCAATCGCAAACTTGTTAGTCACTAGATAGCGTAAACCTAAGTGATAGATCTCTTCATCAAACAGGTCACTTCGATTCACTTGCACGCTGCCGTTGGCAATCCAACGTTTCGCAAAGCCATAGTTAAGCTCAGCTTTTACCCCTTGGATGAACTCAGTGTCTGAAGATTCAGTTCGGTTGGTGTCATTATTTTCAACCTTACCTTTAGTGATACCAAGCAGGTAGTAAGCCACTATATCTAAATCTTTCTTAATGCTGTAACGGTAACCAACACCTGGCATCAGCGTATCAATTCGAGTTGTGGTGTCATCAGGGTGAATAAAGCGTGCGCTGTAGTCTCCCAGCAACAACCAATCATCCGTCATCGCGTAACTGACGCCTAATCCATACGACGAGGCGTTATTATTACTGCCTGCATCTTCATTTAAACTGCCCGAATGCGCCGTGGCATAAATATGGTCGTAATCTAAAATATCCACCGCGTTAGTGTCCGCCCACAAACTTGGAGAAAACATAAAAACCGCAGATACAAAACTAAGCTTCCACTTCGACATTCTTATCATCCTTAAACTGTCACTCCATTAATTGAAAGGTTAGTCTATCCATAAGACTTTAAAAAGGTTTTAGCTCACAGATTGATTTGTGACGGCAAAATATTATCAAATGTTGTACCATGAAATCATACAAACCAATGGATGATCATTATGGATGCTGAGTTATTAGAGATTCAAAACTTTCTGGCACAATACCCCCCTTTCACAGAACTCCCTGAGGAGATGTTGGCGAAAGTGACCAGTAGCGTGGAAATTTCTTATTACCGCCAAGATACCCCTATCATTCACTTTGGTGATCAAATTCATGACTTATACATCGTTCGAAGTGGCGAAGTCGAAGTCTACCGCCGTAAAGGCGAACTCTATAACCGCCTGGATGAAGGCCACTTGTTCGGTCAAATGGGCCTACTGACCAACAACAAGGTGCGTTTTCCAGTTAAAGCGACTGAAGACACCCTACTCTACTGTATTCCTGAGCCTATCTTCCAAGAGCTCTACGACAACTACGACTCCTTTGCCGATTTCGTAGAAGTAGAAGATAACGCGCGACTGCGCCAAGCCAACTCAGACAGCAACGACGCTAACGACTTAACGACATCCAAGGTTAAAACGCTGCTGACCAGCGAAGCACCAATGATCGAAAAAACGCGCACGATTCAGCAAGCTGCGACCATGATGGCACAGGATAATGTTTCCTCTTTGTTGATCATCGACCCAGAAATCGTTGAAGATGATGAAGATGACTCAACACCCGTGATTGGCATCATCACCGACCGAGATTTATGTACTCGCGTTTTAGCTGAAGGGCTTGACCCATCGGATGAAGTCTCTAGCGTAATGACACCTGAGGTTATCTCTCTCGATCACAATGCTTACGTATACGAAGCTATGATGACCATGCTTCGCTATAACGTGCATCATTTACCAGTGCTTAAAGATAAGAAGCCGATTGGTATTATCGAAGCGACCGATATTGTTCGTTATGAGTCTCAAAACTCGCTGTTATTGGTAAGTAGTATCTTCCAGCAACAAAGTATCGAAGATCTGAAGGTGCTTTCCGAGCAAGTAAAAGACAGCTTTGTGCGCTTAGTTAACGAAGATGCCAACGCCCACATGGTGGGTACTGCAATGTCGGTAATTGGTCGTAGCTTTAAGCAGCGAATTATCGAACTGGGCGAAGAGAAATTGGGCAAGTCGCCTATTCCTTACTGTTTCCTCGCACTGGGCTCTATGGGGCGTGATGAGCAGCTGCTGGTTACCGACCAAGATAACGCAATCATTCTTGATGATACCTACGACGAGAAAAAGCACGGTAAATACTTTGAGGAGCTGTCGACCTTTATTTGTGATGGCTTAGATCAGTGTGGCTATGTGTATTGTACTGGCGATATCATGGCGACTAACCCAACGTGGCGTATGACTCGTCGACAATGGGAAGAGTGCTTTGCCGATTGGATTGATGATCCAAACCCGAAAGCACTGTTAAATGCTTCAATCTTCTTCGACTTAGATGGCGTTTATGGTCGTCTAAAATGGGCCGAGCAATTGAACAGCTTTATTGTTCGACGCGCACGTAAGAACAATCGCTTCTTGGCGTGTCTTGCACGTAACGCACTCAACCGTACACCGCCGCTCGGTTTCTTCAAAGATTTCGTGATGGAGAAAGATGGCCGTCACAACAACTCTATCAACCTTAAGCGTCGTGGTACTGCGCCACTGGCCGATTTGATTCGTGTTCACTCGCTCGCGGTAGCGTCTCGCTCTAAGAACTCGTTCGAACGCTTAGATGACATTATCGACGCTGGTATTCTGCCAAAAGGCCGTGCTCAAGATTTGAAAGATGCGATGGAGTTTATCTCTCTGGTTCGTATTCGTCACCAAGCACACGATGTCGACAACAACATCGAGCCTGATAACAACATCGAGCCAGAGAACCTGTCTGACTTCGAACGACGTAACCTAAAGGATGCATTCCAAATATTAAGTAATGCGCAAAACTTCCTTAAGTTCCGTTATCAAGCCAGCAACAAGTTTAAGTAGGGCCTATGAACAAACTATTCAGATCACCTGCGGTCGATTGGCCATTTAAGTTTGCTCAGAAGCTAGAACGAGCGAGAGACGAGCGCTTAAAGCACTTTTATAGCCAGCCTCTTCCTGCGCCTGATACGCCACTTTCAGAAGTGATGTTCTTGGCTGTCGACTTTGAAACGACGGGGTTAAACCCAAACAAAGACGGCATCATTACCATTGGTTTAGTGCCATTTACGCTCAATCGTATCTACTTACGACAAGCCAAACACTGGACGCTGAGACCCAAACAGAAGTTGGAAGAAGAGTCTGTCGTGATTCATGGCATCACTCACAATGACATCATTGATGCGCCAGACCTTAACGAAGTGTTGGGAGAGATCTTAGAATCAATGGCGGGACATATCCCAGTGGTTCACTATCGTCGTATCGAACGTGACTTCTTAGATAACGCATTAAAAGTGAGGTTAGGTGAAGGCATTGAGTTCCCAGTCCTCGACACGCTGGAGATTGAATCTCAGATCCAAAATAAACTGGCTGGCGGCTTGTGGAATAAGCTAAAAGGTAAGAAGCCGGCTTCAGTGAGACTGGGTCAGAGTCGTCGTCGATACCACCTACCCGACTACACGCCACATCATGCATTAACTGATGCTATTGCGACCGCTGAGCTACTCCAAGCGCAAATTGCTCATCACTTTGACTCTGAGATGCCTCTGAAGAGTTTCTGGCTCTAGCTGAGTTACGTAAGCTAAATACAAACACAAAGCCCATCAACTTCCATTGGTCGGCTTTTTCATTTTTATCGTCTGTGTTTAAGCAACGGTTGGCCCGACTAAGCGCATTTCCCATAAGCGTTTAAACATATTATAACGTCACACCCCAGCAGTTCCGCTCTAATGGGCGTCGAAAATCGTGATCGCTATTTGTCAGCGTGATTGGCATTATTACTTCCCAACCACAGACAACGTTTGGTAATAAAGACGCTTTTGCTGATACATATTCTCATCAGCGACTGAGAACAATTGCTCAACGTCTGTTGAATTACTAGAGGCTGCACCAATCGAGAATCTGACAGGAATAGAGATACCCGCTTTAGTCTCGATTGCCTGTTGCTCCTGAGCAATGTACAACTGCTCAGTCATCTTTGCGACATTGAGCGAACTCGACTCACCAGACGTTAAGGTAAGCACCGCAAATTCATCTCCACCCAAACGGTATAGATTACTGGCAGGTGTCAATTCGTGGCTGATTACGTCTACGCAGCGCTGTATCAGCTCATCCCCGATCTCATGCCCATGAACATCATTGGTCGTTTTCAAGCCATTGATATCAATAATGATCAAAGAAATCTGATTTTGATTGTCGTTAATGCTGCGTTTACTGAATTCGAGATCTTCATTAAAAGCTTTACGATTCAAACAGCCAGTCGGCATGTTAATCCGTGTAATATTTTCGAGCTCTAGCCAACCAGCTAACTGTTTTTGGTACATGTCAAAAATCAGAAGATCTTCTTCACTGAGGACATCAAATGAACTTGAACAAAAATACCCGATCGCCGTCCCCTGTGAGTCACAGAGTATCAGGTCAGCCTCGCCAGTCCGGTTAAAATGAAACTGAATCGAATGTTGAACAAGTAATGTCTTTAACTCTTGATCGACCATTTGAGGAATCAACCGATATTCAGCCGCGTGTCTTGATGATGCAAACTGAACGATCTTCAAAAGACGATGCTTCTGGGATTCTTCACGCGCGAGCGAATACGTTAACTTGCTGGTTTTCTCTTCAACTAAGTCCTCTAGCAGAACATTAAACCTTTCGAGTTTATCGTTACTTTCTGTAAGCTCACGGACTTGGTATTGTATGCGACCCCACAAGGTTTCCAATAAACGACTCAGCGTGACGAACTCTGTAAAACGATGTTCATCCACACTATGAGTCGGTGACTGGTTATGCGAATACGACGTAACAGATTCAGCCAACAGGTTTAACTGCCCTGAGAACCAGCGGCTTAGGAACAGAGCAAACACAATCGCGATGGCAAGCGTCGCCACCAATATTCTGACAAAGACCACCTGAGCTTGTTGCATCTCTAATAAACGCTCACTGTCGGAAATATGATGTTTGACGTTCAGTACCAATTTGTCGGTAAAGAATGTGCTGTCGATAGAGATAATGTTCGCACTTTGTTCAGAAGATTGAGCATCCGTTGAATCAATATAGTTAAACTCAACCGACTCATTTTGATAAAGGAAAGGCGTCACTTTAGTCTTAAGTCTGTCATACCCCATAAGAACCACAAGATAACCCTGCGGCGTGTATGTAGAACCTTCTATCAAACGATAAGGTAAAATCGGCGCGACAAAAGCGATACCTGCAGCGGCATTATCCGCCACTTCAGTTTCGGTAAACTCGGTGTGGAACAATTTCCCTTGCCCATAAACCGATTGAGGACGCTTCAAGCTTTCTAATAACTGGCTCTGCTCAAAATGGTACAAGCTGCCTTTGCTGTCATAAATGGGCTTCCAGTTTTGGTCCAGAATATAAGTCGCGGACACACTCTCCGCTAGCGCATTGAAGCTATCCATCTTGTCCCAAACAACACTCGAGAAAAAGATATTACCACCCGCTTTAATCAATGATCGGTCATGCGAGTACCATTGAGTTAGGCTCGCCGTCAGCTTAATTTGCTCTTGTACGGTTTGACGAATACCGGTCGTAGAGTTGTCCAGCTTGGTTTCTTTTTGCTCTAAAGAACTTTGGTTTTGTTTATTGAGAATCAACTGTCCCGCTAGGTAAACAGGAAGCATTGAGCAAGCCAGCAACACCAAGCCCATGGTGTATTTTAATGATAGCTTCAATCTCTTACCCTCATATTCGCCGAGTAATATTGAACAAAATCATTGTAAAACTTATGCAGTTCACTCTTTGGCATCCCTGACTTGTAACGCTGATACGCCCGAGCCGATGCCTCCCAAACGATCGCCATCTTGTAGTCACTCGACATCATTTGCGATGCTTGAAACTCATCGTACATATTTGAAAGTGTCTGGTTACCTTCCTCAACACGGCGTTGATTAACCTCATAAAACGGCGAAACCATGGCACTCGAGTGAGCTAAATAGGTGAAACTGTTTGATTGCAGGTATTGAACGACTTCTTTCAAAGCCAATTTCTTATCTGGGTTTTGCATGCCTTTTTCCGTGACAGCAAAAACCTTTGCGCCACTAAATGAAGACATACTTTCACCACGATAGGTCGGCAACGAATTGATGTACAAATCTCGACCAAAGGCGGCATCGAGTTCGCTGAACGCCCAATCACCGTCAATCAAAAACTCGACTTCCCCATTGATGAACCTCTGCCTCGCGCAAATATCGCTGCACGATGATTCGATGACTTTTTTCTGCTGCAACATGTCGATGAAATCAAAGATAGCAACTAACCCTTCACCATTAACATTCTTCGACGATAATAAGTCTTCAGAAAAAAGCTGATAGAAAGCTAGATAGAAGTACATGTTTGGATTGGGAAAAAGCACGCTCACTTGATCGGACTGAGCAGAGCGTTCAATTAGGCTCTCCCATGTCACGACTTGCGCTTGAGGCTTGCTCGAATACAGAACGACTTGGTTTCCAATACCAACCGGTAACGCCTTAAGCTCACCGTTGATGACCACTGCATCAAGCGCTTTTTTCTCATAGCGTTGGGTATCGACCCAAGCATCAGGAAGCGTCGCTAAATCGATATATTCAGTTAGACCTAAGAAGTCAGAAGGAACCCAGATGGCGTCGGGAAAGGTATTGTCTCTAGGATCAGCAACAAGCAGTTCAGAACGAATACTGTTGACGTCAAACGAACGAATTTCTACACGATGATCAGTCATCGCTTCGATATGTTCTTTTACATAATCGGCCGTTTCATAATTAATACCAGCCCATATTTCAAGTGTGGACGAACAAGCAACGGCCGGAAATAGCATCGCAAATAGACTCAATAACCTCACACTTGGTTCCTTGTGGTAAAAATTAGACGTTGGATTTTAATCGCCCATCAATAAACCGGGCGATGCGGCTTATCGCTCACTGCTCATGATTAGAGACCTAGCTTTGGGCGACACGTTATATAGTAAAAAGTGCCTAAATAACAGTTGATACTCTCGCTTTAAGAGAAAGGTCTGCTCATTCTGATACATCCGTCATATCTCTGGATGACTGTTCTTACAATAAATCAACATACCATACCCTTTATTATTAACGACAAAAAAAATGCCGCAAAAGCGGCATCTATCTCGTTCGGTGCATTCGACACAATAAAAATCAAATAAGCAATTTATCAGTCAAAGCCCTATCATCGATTAAGCGTATTTCTCTTCGAAATCTTTCATGAAGCTAACCAGCGCTTGAACGCCTTCCAGAGACATTGCGTTGTAAAGTGAAGCTCTCATTCCACCTACTGCTCTATGCCCTTTCAGTGATTTCAGACCTGCAGCATCAGCCAATTCTAGGAACTTGCCATCTAACTCAGGTTTCGCCAGTTGGAACGGCACGTTCATTCTAGAACGGTTTGCAGTGTGAACATCGTTTTTGTAGAAAGCTGAGCTATCGATTGCATCGTAAAGCAGCGCTGCTTTCTCTTTGTTCACCAGCTCCATCGCTTCAACGCCACCTTGAGCTTTCAGCCACTTGAACACAAGGCCTGATAGGTACCAAGCGTACGTTGGTGGTGTGTTGAACATTGAGTCTTTTTCAGCAAGTACTTTGTAGTTCAGAATACTCGGCAACACGTCGTTTGCGAGTTCGAGTAGATCATCACGTACGATTGCAATGCAGATACCCGCAGGGCCGATATTCTTTTGCGCGCCCGCGTAGATAACACCGTACTGAGACACATCAATCTTACGAGACAGAATGTTAGATGACATATCCGCTACGATTGGCTTATCCGTTTGAGGAAGCTCGCTGATTTCAATACCATCGATGGTTTCATTCGGACAGAAATGTACATACGCAGCTTCCGGGTCAATTTTCCAATCTTTAGCTGGAACAACCGCTGCTTTACCATCAATTGACGTCTTCGCGTTGAATACATCGATTTCGCAATATTTGCTCGCTTCAGTCACTGCACTTTCTGCCCAGTAACCCGCATCAATGTAAGTCGCTTTCGTCGCATCACCTAAAAGGTTTAGAGGAACAGCAGCGAATTGAGCACGAGCGCCCCCCTGACAGAAAAGAACTTTGTAGTTGTCTGGGATGTTCAGAAGATCACGTAGGTCCTGTTCGGACTCGTCAGCAACTTGAATAAATTCCTTGCTGCGATGGCTGATTTCCATCACGGAAGTCCCTAAACCATTCCAATCAATAAAGTCCGCTTGCGCTTGTTTCATTACCGGTTTAGGCAGTGCAGCTGGGCCAGCACTGAAGTTGAATACGTTATCTAATGTAAGTTCCATGGGGATGATTGCTCCTGCTAAATAATAACTATGCAAGTAATACCATGTTTTACCCAACATAAAAACAACAAAAGAGGTCTTAAGACCTCTTTTGTTTTGTACCGTATAAAATGTTTAAGCTTAACCTGCTAAATCACCCTATCAGTATTCACGCCTGCTCTGTTTATTGAACCAAAACCGGCATAAGTAGAGCGATTAATGGAATTTCTTGTCCATTTTCGAACACTAGGTTTCCATTTTCTAAGTCAGCGCTGATTTCATAACCACTGTCTGTTTCCTTGATCATTTCCATCACAAGCAATTCATCGATACCTTCACGGATGAATGGATACTCTTCAACAAGTTCATTTGAGAAGCTAGAGTGAACGTTGCCCGTTAATGCAGGCATGATCATCGAAGGGTTGCTGCTGATGTTTTCGGTCCCTTCCGGCACGCTCACCAACCACTTAGATTCGAACTGTCCCTTACCTAACTCTAACGACATGTTGTTCATTGAAAGGTCGAAACCTTTAGCAAACAGGATATCGATAAATGGAATGATCTCTGCAACGTCTTCTTGCGTCATCACAGGATTAGATTGGTAAATCTCAAAGATTTTCTCAAACGACTCGCTATCCAACTTCGACATTTCAAAATCGACGTTTAGGTTGTTCAACTGGCCTTCACTGGTCTCGATGTTTGCGATATCCAGCTTGAGGTTGCTGCGCAGACGCTTAGTTGCTTCATCTAGATGTGATTCAAAATCGTACTTAGAATTTTCAATGGTCATGAAAGGCTGCATTGCAGAATCTGAAACCAAGAAGCTATCGATAGTAAAATTCTGAGTACCTAACCAGTAGCCTTTCGCTTGTTGGCCTGAACCCACACCTTTCAGATTAGACAGCGTTACCTCTTCACCGGTTTCAAAATCAATTTGAACTGAAGGGATTGAAAGCTCGTAATCAACTTGGCCTAAAACAGTCGCATGGCCAGAAAGATTCGATTTAGTGATCGAGACCGAAGTCCCATTCTCATCAGAACCTTGGTGATTGAACTGGCTTAACTCAAAGTTAAAGTCAGTGTTGCCGTTTAGCTCAGTACTAGTGGTCAGAGTTAAAGGCAGAATATCGGTATTCTCAAACGTCGACAGTGCATTTAGACTCACCAAACCATGGCTAACCGCACTATTTATGACAAACTCACTCGGCAACCCATCAATCGCAAGTTGCTCTTTCAGGTTTTCATCCATCACAGTTAAACGAGTGGTTACGTTGGAAGACAAGTAACCTCTATCGTATTCCACGATCTCAGCTTGAATGCTTGAATTGTTAAGCTTTGCAACGCCATCGGTAATCGCATTTTGTCCAATTTGCCCAACCGCTAAAGGCCAACATAGTGCCAATGAGATTGCTCCGCCAATTGCACCAATTTTTCTTAACTGTTCCATGAGTTCTCTTTCTACACGTGTCTGTTTTTTTTAGTCTACCCCATCAGTAGCAAACAAGAAACATTGAGTTAAATCAGTCTATTGCTCGATACTTCGATTGCCTCAATAAATTAACGGCTAGCTCTCATCCTTATTCGGCGGTTCTTGCTAGGCTAGAGACGTCGCTACTATTAAGGTTGAGCTGTGAATCAATACGCTGTTATCTGTTTGGACAATAATCCGGTTAGCATTGAAAGAATACGTTCGGAGCTGGCTCCGTTGGCTTGTGTATTCGATATTTATACTGCCGAGAACATAGAAGACGCACATCACGCATTAGAAGATATTCATGATCACAACCAAACCGTTGCCTTGGTGATCACTCATCATCATTCTGAATTTAATGGCGTGCAATTCCTGATTGAACTTCAACAGCTGCCCCATAGTAATACCGCAAGAACGATATTAGTCAGCGCTTCGTCAGACATTCAATCCATTTTAACCGCTGTGAATGAAGGTAGGCTCAACCACTGTTTAACCAAACCGGTTCAAGATCAGGTTCTGTTCAAATCAGCGCAAAAAGAGCTGACCTCTTTTGTTATCCAATACGACTCAGAAAACCTGCTCTCTTACAGCGATGCATTGGATCAACAACGCTTACTCAGAGCGCACATTGAGCAAAAGATTCACTCTTTCCAATCGGGTTTCATTCACGATTACCACCAGCTTTCTGATAATGCCCTTGCAGAACGTGTCGTCAGTGCCTTACAAGATGTGTTTTCAAAAGATGACAAAACTAAGGCCATTCGTGACTATTCCCCCGAGCATCTACTCACTGTGGAAGGCGAAGACAATCGCTTTTTATGGCTGATCATTGAGGGTGAAGCAGCTCTTTATAAGAAAGATGAACTTGGGCAACAGCGGGAAGTGGTACGTCACTCCAAAGGGAACATTGTTGGCGGGATGTCATTTGTAACAGGCGAGCCTTCGTTTTCTACGGCGATCACCCTAACGCAGACTCGCGTTATCAAACTGGATAAAGATAGCTTTGCTCAGGTGATGCATTCAAACAATACCCTGCTGCCTTTATTTACCAATCTATTGCTCCGTCATTTTAATCGACGTTTGCAACGCAGCATCACCAATAAGATCAAACTGCAGCAGACACTAGAATCATTAGAGTCTGCACATCAACAACTGATCGAGAAAGAGAAAATGGCGATGCTCGGGCAGCTAGTCGCGGGAGTCGCACATGAGCTGAATAACCCGATTGCTGCCATATTAAGAAGCATCGAAACTCTGTCAGACCATCTCGACCAAATATTGGCAAACCTATCCGTTCCAGAGTCCAATAAAGGGACTGACGTACTGGCACATTCAAAGTTAGCTAAGCCACTATCAACAGCCCAAGAAAGACAGCTCGTAAAGCATCTTACGTCGACGATTAATGACCGTGCTTTAGCAAAAAAAGCCGTGAGACTAAACCTAAGCCAAGACTCTACGGTTCTAAACACATTAAAGGCGTCCCCTGTCGCAGGCAAAGAGCTGCTCAATGACTTAGAGCATTACCATTATGTTGGAAACTCTATCCGCTCAATTCAAGTGTGCAGCAAGCGTATTGCCGATATGGTCAAAAGCTTAAAAAGCTATGCTAGAGAAGATGAAGAAGTTCGCCACTACACAGATATCCACGAAGGGCTTGAAGATACCTTAGTGATCTTCGAAAACAGGCTTAAACACCACCAACTCGAAAAGCATTACGATACCGACTTACCGCCTTTATTGTGCCAGTCGCTCTCGCTGCAACAAGTGTGGACCAACCTTATCTCCAATGCGCTCGATGCCCTATCTGAACGAGGAAAAGTGACCATCACCACTTCTCAACAGACAAAAGGCGACGACGCGTTTCTTGTGGTGCAAATCTCCGATACTGGCCACGGCATTGCCAAAGAAGACATCAACACCATTTTCAACCCAAATTTCACGACTAAAAAAGAAGGCAACTTTGGTTTAGGGATTGGGTTATCCATTTCTCAACAAATCGTTTCGGCTCATCAAGGGTTTATTTTGGTGGAGTCAGAGGTAGGCAGCCATACAAACATGCAAGTGTGGCTTCCATTCAAACAAGAAGGAGCACCTCATGAATAAGTACCTAATTTTATGTGTCGATGATGAACCTGAAGTTCTCAATAGTGTCCTTCAGGACTTGGCGATATTTGAAGAGAACTTTCTGGTTGAATGTGCAGAGTCGGTCGATGAAGCCAAGCAAGTAATCAAAGAAATGGGACAAGATGGTATTAAGCTCGCGTTAATCTTATGCGACCACATCATGCCAGAAGAAACCGGCATTGATTTTCTGATCGAACTCAACCAACACGACGCTACTAAACCAACGCGTAAGCTGTTGCTCACCGGGCAAGCTGGGCTAGAAGATACCGTCACAGCCATTAACAACGCAGCACTTGATTTCTATATTTCAAAACCTTGGCAAGGCGACCAACTGAGAGACACGATTACTCAACAATTGACTGACTATGTCATTGCCAACGACAAGCAATTGCTAAACTGGACTTCCATCTTAGATACCGAGCGCATACTGACTTCAATGGCGGATAAACGCACCAGTTTTGGTGAATAGCACTGATTGGTTAATGGATACTGAGAATAGCGTCATCCGATATAAAAACCTTCCGAATGTATACAAATTTTGGATAATTCGCTCGTCTATTTTTCTCATTCGCCCTAAACATGAGATCTCCGTTACATACTGATCCTTAATTTGCTTGTTTTTTAACTAAATGAGTAAGGTTTTACATTTTAAAGGATTACTTTTCCGTGAGTTAGATTAAACTGTCTCAATGTTTATGGTTTGCCGATTTGTCTCAAACCAAAGGAATTAACACTAATATAGGTTTACGGTCGTTATGCGCAAAATTCTACTTACTACCGCTATGCTATTGGCTTCTGGTCAAGCACTAGCTGTTGATGAACAACCACAGGTAATGAGCAACTTTAACTATGATTACTTTGAAGCACGTATCGGTGCTAGCCCATTAACATTTGGTGGTGCGTTCAGTAAGTCCATTCACCCGAACGCTCACGCTATAGCACGTATCGATTCAGAATTTGAAAGCGATTACGACTCAGCTGTAGGTCTTGGTTTCCACGCTCCATTAAACAACTGGGCAGACCTAACAGGTGAAATGCTAGCTCGTATCGTTCAACCTGAGAACTCAAGCTCTACTGATATCGGTATGGAAATCAACATTGGTGTTCGCCAATGGCTTGGTCCACAACTAGAAGTTGGTGGTAAAGGTGGTTACGTTTCTATCGATGACAACGATGATTGGACAGGTTCTGTTTACGCGCGTTTCCACTCTACAGAGCTTTTCTCTCTAGGCGCTGAAGCTCGTATTAACGACTTCTACGGTGACCAACTTATGTTCACTGCTCGCTTCAAGTACTAATACTTAAAGCTCAAGCCCTAGCAAATAAGCTCTCTATGAGCACTTAGCCTTTTGATACTTAGTCTTTTAAGAAATCCGGCTAAGACAGAAACAAAAAAACCGAGGACATTCCTCGGTTTTTATTTATTAACAGTAATCTTAAGCATATAAGGCAAACTTCTTTAGTGGCAGCTCTTTAGTAATTGCTGCTTGCGTGGCTCTTGTAATAGTTTCCAGTGAATACCATCAATTGCACCCGCAAATTTCCAAAGTAGTTTTAGGTCAACATCGTTTCCGTACGCTTCGCGAACCTTATTAAACACTTCAGGTGCGCCCAACTGCATAAACATTGAAACATCATCCACACCCGCCTTTTTAACCATGCGCTCTAACGTAAGCTGCATGTTTGGTAGATCTCTTAATCTACGGCTAGCTGATGACTTCTTGAAGCTACGCTGCTGAATTGAATTATCGATTGAAGTACGAATAATACTATCCAATTCAGGATGTTCACAGGTAAACAGATCCGTAATGTCGTAATAGTTTACGGTTGCTGTTGTCTGCTTCTTTACATGACGATACTTTTCACAATCAAGATCGGTCAGTTTTTTATCTAATGATTTTCCACCTCTAATGAATAAACAACCTTCACTCAATAAAGCGAACATAGCGTCATTTTGAAAGAGGCCAATACCTCCGAACATAGAACGTTTTTGATGCTCACCAAATTGATTCACGTAATTAATAAATGCTGTCTCGGTCATATCCGTTGATCCTTAATCAAATTACCCCGATTAGGTTGATCACCAGACAAGCAGCTTGTTATGCGAAAATTTTAAATCTATTTTGTTATTCTATAGGTGAATATTATGGTTTCGTTTTTCACCTTTAAATAAATCATACTTCGAAAAGAAAAATAAGTCTGGACTTAGTTCACATCAATCAATTGAGTATTCCGGTTTTTCATGATTGACTTCACAGTAAACTATCAAACCATGCTTGAATTTGTACACCTAGTGATACACCGGTTCAAATTATTAAAGGTTATGTAGACGGGTGAGTATTGCCTCGCAGCATCGTGGCTTGTAAAATGGCAGGACAGACCTGTTTTTACTTTTTATATGAATCATTTATCGTTTTTCTGGCTACCTCAAAATAAGACTCTTCTCTTAAAGGGTCTAGAATCAGAGTTTGCCCAACTTGTTGGACATTCTATCTCAGCGGGAAAAATAACACTTCCTCCTATCCCTAACGTTGTACTGAAGATTCAATCGCTTTGTACCCTTGAATCAACTGGGATTGCTGACGTTGCCGAGTGCTTACTCGAAGACCCAGGCCTCGCTGCTATTGTCATTCGTGTGGCTAACTCTGTCGTCTTTAACCGACGTAATATTACTTGTGTTGATATTATGACGGCGGTGTCGCGCCTTGGCATATTAAGAGTACGTGACATCGTGACGGCTCAGGCTATTGAGCAACTCAAACACTCAGTCAACCTCAGTAAAGAATGTAATAAGGTATTGGTTCAGAGCGCTTCTGTATCAAAAGAGCTGGGCGCTACTATGGTGCTTGTTACCAACAGCTTCAAAGAGCTCTCCCCTACTGAATACCGTTACCTTGAGCATGAAAAATCGCTGCTTGTTGGATTACTGGCTGATATTGGTTTGTTCTGTTTGGTTAGCGAATACCACCTCTACCTCGAAAATGGCAATTACCTAGATCACGACATCGCTCTACAAATCTTCCAAGGCCAATGTTCTGCTACCAGTAAATTGGTGCTTAACCGTTGGGGCTTCGACAGCGACTTTATTGATGTGTGCAGCAATACCATCAATAACCACGAACAGCGTGAAGTCTCTTACTTAGATATCGCTCGAATCGCTAACCACCTGCTGATGTTCAGAAACAAGGATGAGAACATCGATGATCACGAAGTTGAACTTAACGTGACAGGTGCAGAGGTGCTTTATAAATTAAGCAACTTGAGCAAGCATGATTTTAATGCAAAGCTAAGCGACGTGATCAATACTAGCGGCTTCTAAGTCACTGTTAAATTACAAGTAAGTGTAATATGAAGTAAATGCAATGGGGAAAGCATGTTTACAGGGATGATCTTTATATTTGCGCCACTCGTCGTGGGGTATCTTTTTGCAATTTCGAACGCTCAGACATTAGAATTTATCAACCGCTCAACATCGCGGTTGATCTACGTGATTCTGGCGTTAATGGGACTAAGCTTAGCCGCCCTCGATAACCTAGGCAGTAACCTGCAGACAATCCTTCTATATACCGTCACTTTCTTTGTCTGCTTAAGCGTATGTAACCTAATGGCACTGCCCGCTATTGATAAGTTATTGCCACTCAAAACCGACAGTAGCAAGAAGAAGCTTCCCCTCTCTTCTATGGCGATGGAATCTGCAAAACTCATCTTAGTGGTAGGTTCAGGGCTAATCGCTGGCTTAGTGCTGCCTATTGGCCTTGATTGGGTTGATACCGCAAGCGAATGGATTCTGTTTGTTCTTCTATTCTTTATCGGCATTCAGCTGCGTAATAGCGGACTCACACTTCGTCAGATCTTACTCAACAAGCACGGTATGGTTATCGCAATCACCATTATCATCACCTCAATGTTAGGTGGTGTAATCGCGGCTTACATCCTAGATATCCCTCTGTTCAAAGCCTTGGCAATGTCTTCTGGATTTGGTTGGTACTCTCTGGCTGGTATCTTAATGGGTGACGCCTTTGGTCCTGTCTATGGTGGCGCTTCTTTCATGCTTGAGCTGTTAAGAGAGTTAGTTGCCTTGGTACTGATTCCAGTGCTAATTCGCAGCTACCCATGCACTTCCATTGGTTATGCTGGTGCGACTGCGATGGACTTCACCTTACCGGTCATTCAAACAACAGGCGGCGTTAGATGTGTGCCTATCGCTATCGTCAGTGGCTTTATCCTCAGCTTGCTTGTTCCGATATTGATGTTGTTCTTTGTATCTCTTGCTAACTAGATCGCAGGAATAGCGTTTGTTTTAGATTAGAATGCAACTCGAATACCAATGCCCAAGACACCGATACAGTTACCGAAATAAAAAGACACTAAGTGTCATTGCTCAACAAATAACGATCACGGTAACCTGTAACGACAAAGTTATAAAAAGAATAAACTTACAAAAGGAACCACTATGAAACGCCTTTGCGTCGCATTACTGCTAGCTTCAACTTCTACTTTCTCTTTTGCAGCAGATTCAATGTCTGAGACAAACCAGTGCCAAGCAAAAAAATATGATGCGTACATCGACGCTTCTTTGAATTGGTATGCCGACCTTGCTGCATTAACCTCTGAGCAATATCCAGAGCTAACAGAAGTGAGTGAGTGGTTCCTAGAAGGTCGTAAGCACCACTTTGAGCTTAACCGTGCTGCGGTTCACTACTACTTAGTAAACGACTCAAGCAAAGTGGCAACAGAGCAACCTGTAGAAGGTTGGTTGCAACTTGAGCAACACGACATTAAAACGCTATCAACACGTGATGATGAGCTTGGTAAAATCGCGAAAACAACATTCGATGACCGCCAATCAACGCCTCACGCTCAAAACTACGAACTACGTTCTGCCTTTGCAGAGCTGCTTAGTCACCCTAAGCAAATCGACTCAGCGCTGCAGCGTTACAACCAGTCGATCAGTAAACTTGAAGCGATTAAGTGTAAATAACCCCGCATTTAATATGCTTTTTTGAGAAGTTGGATTTCATAATTAAGACGGGACATTGTTCCCGTTTTCGTTTAGATTGTCCCGCTCGCGTCAATATTAGAAAAATAACTCGCTTGCTATGGTTACGGAACAAAAAACAGCAGATGTTAGCTTCGACAGTCTTCTACGTATCTTCACGGTACCTGAAGGCCCAGATTCAACACTCACTCAAATTGAAGACAAACTTTCACGAAACCTGAATCAATTCTTACGTGAACATATTGTGGCTGAAGAAAAGCCGCTGCGTGAAATTGAGAAAGATTTTTCAAATGCTCATATCCCAGAGCAGCCTGAGTTTGTTTCTGAACATACTGAGCATCTCCTCGATTCTCTTGTGTCTCATTCGGTTCACACGTCTTCGCCAAGTTTTATTGGCCACATGACCTCTGCGTTGCCGTACTTCCTGATGCCGCTTTCAAAAATCATGATTGCGTTGAATCAGAATCTAGTAAAAATCGAGACCTCAAAAGCGTTCACTCCCCTAGAACGTCAAGTTCTGGGCATGTTACATCGCCTGATTTATCAAGATAGTGACCAGTTTTATTCTCGTTGGATGCACAGCGCAAACCACTCTTTAGGTGCGTTTTGTTCTGGCGGTACCATCGCGAACATTACAGCGCTCTGGGTTGCACGTAACAACGCACTAAAAGCGCAAGGTTCGTTCAAAGGTGTAGAAAAAGAAGGCCTGTTTAAAGCCATGAAGCACTACGACTACGAAGGCCTTGCCATCTTAGTCTCTGAACGTGGCCACTACTCTCTGAAAAAAGCCGCGGATGTCCTTGGTATTGGTCAAGAAGGTCTAGTGTCTGTTAAAACAGATAACGACAACCGTATTTGTACTGATGATTTAAGACTCAAGATCGAGCAGCTCAAGCAGAACAAGATCAAACCTTTCGCCGTCATTGGTGTGGCTGGTACAACCGAAACCGGTAATATCGACCCGCTAAGAGACATTGCTGAGGTGTGTGCCGAATCCGATTGTCATTTCCACGTTGATGCAGCTTGGGGCGGTGCGACTCTGATGTCTAACAATCATCGTCACCTACTTGATGGTATTGAACTGGCGGATTCAGTCACGATTGATGCGCATAAACAGCTTTATATCCCTATGGGTGCGGGTATGGTTCTGTTTAAGAAGCCAGATGCGATGACTGCGATTGAACATCATGCTCAATACATTCTTCGTAAAGGCTCAAAAGATTTAGGCAGCCATACGTTAGAAGGTTCTCGTTCAGGTATGGCAATGCTGGTTTACGCCGCAATGCACATCATTAGCCGCCCAGGTTATGAACTGCTGATCGACCAAAGCATCAACAAAGCGCGCTACTTTGCCGACCTAATTAAAGATCAGAGCGACTTCGAGCTGGTTTCAGAACCTGAGCTTTGCCTACTGACTTATCGCTATGTCCCTGAGTCAGTCAAAGCGGCACTGCTTAAAGCTGAGCCTGAACATCGTGTCGAACTGAATGAGTTGCTCAATGAGCTGACTAAGTTTATTCAGAAGAAGCAGCGTGAAACAGGTAAGTCTTTCGTGTCACGTACACGCTTAAACCCTGAAGCATGGGTACATCAGCCAATCATCGTTTTCCGCGTGGTATTAGCAAACCCACTAACAGGCAATGACATTCTTTCGTCAGTGCTTGAAGAACAGCGTGAGATCTCTAAACTAGCACCAAACTTGATGGGCAAAATCAACAAACTGGTTACGCAAATCAACGCATAGTCATTCAATTTTAGTTGCATCAAATTGAAAATTTCTTTCTTTTTGATGTAACTAAGCTGTCAGTTCATACCCATTTTGCATTCTTTTTGCTCAAACTCTCTTCCAATTCTGTAGTTTTCTAAAATTTTGTTGAGGTTTGTCATATTCTTAAGCATTCATGCCCTGTTTTTGTATTAGTAAATAGTATGTTGGGTTTATACTGACTCTATGGTGCTAGTTAGCTTGATATCTATTTGACGCAGCAGTATTTACGAAACCGAATATACATCGGCTTTGTGTTTACTGATATTTGCTTCAGCCATACCCCCTGGTAAAAGATATTAACTAGCAAGTTGTTCTCTATACCCTTGTGAACACTATGAATACATTAGAAAAAATACAAAAAAACCTGGAAAATTTCAGCAAGTCTGAGCGTAAGGTAGCCGAAGTAATTATGGCTTCCCCTCAAACTGCAATTCATTCTAGCATTGCTACCTTAGCTAAAATGGCTGACGTGAGTGAGCCTACAGTTAACCGCTTCTGTCGTCGATTAGACACAAAGGGCTTCCCTGACTTCAAACTTCACCTAGCTCAAAGCTTGGCGAACGGTACACCTTACGTGAACCGTAATGTTGAAGAAGATGATGGTCCAGATGCTTATACGCATAAGATTTTCGAATCAACTATGGCTTGTCTAGACGTTGCTAAAAACAGTCTAGATGCGATGCAAGTAAACCGTGCTGTTGACTTGCTGACTCAAGCAAAACGCATTTCGTTCTTCGGACTGGGTGCCTCTTCTGCTGTCGCCAAAGATGCTCAAAACAAGTTTATTCGTTTTAATATCCCAATCACATGTTTCGAAGACATCGTGATGCAACGAATGAGCTGCATTAACTGCAGTGATAACGACGTTATTGTTCTTATCTCTCATACTGGCCGCACTAAAAGCCAAGTTGAGATTGCAAACTTAGCGCGTGAAAACGGTGCGACAGTTATTGCTATCACAGCAAAAGATTCTCCACTGGATAAAGCGAGCTCGTTGTCTATTTCTCTGGATGTTCCAGAAGACACTGACGTTTACATGCCAATGGCAAGTCGCGTTGTTCAGATGACGGTTATCGATGTGCTAGCGACAGGCTTTACGCTACGTCGTGGTTCTGGTTTCAGAGAGAACCTAAAGCGCGTCAAAGAGTCACTTCGTGATTCACGTTACGAGAAGTACTCTCAGTTCTAATCTGCTTAGTCATGAACTGAAAACAGATGACCAGAGAACAAGTTGAATTAAAAAAACGGAGCCTAGAGCTCCGTTTTTATTTGTCTGTATAAAATGACTTATACAACGAACAAGTTTAAGACCGTTAGATAGTCCAACTATTGCCCTTCTCAACCACGCTGTTTTCGGACGCATAAGAATTGATAATGGTAAAGCTCGACTCGACAGCTGGCTCTTGCCCAATTTGATTCATTGAAGCTCCCTCATGATGCCCTTCTCTACAACTGCACTTCTCGCATACTTGCTTCAAAATATGCACGAGCCTCTCTTGGTTAAGCGGCAAAGGGTTTCCTTTAATCGCCACTGATTTGAGCGCGTCGGCAGACACCTCATCAAACTGGGCTTCACAGACACCAAATTCCAACAAGTTGGGTAACTTAAGCGTATCAAGCACTTCCGATAACCAAGAAATTGCCTCCTCTTCTATTGCTTCTACGTTACCTGTTACTATCTGAGCGATTCGCTGATAACGCGCTAGGATGTCGCTTCTTTGCTGCTCTTTTGCAACGGCTATGTTCTCCAACATCACAAACGGCGCTAAACGCGCGGTAATCACACTATGAGGCGCAGAAATCTTACCTCCTAGTGCGGAGGCTAAACCATGGGCTGCGCCAAGCTTGGCATTAGTTATCGCCATACCACCGAGCATAGAAGCGAAAGCAAGATCAGAACGCGCTTGAGGCTCATCATAAACACACGCTTTAACCACAGAACCACTCAACTTACGCAGCCCTTCTTCACAAATCATATCGGTTAACGGATTCGGTTCACCACACACGTAGGCTTCCATTAGATGAGTAAAGGCATCCATCGCACCTCGCCCAGATAGATATAGATTGGTTCCATGAGTTAGGGTTGGGTCGACAATCGCAACGTCGGCCAGCATGTCTGGGCTTCTCAGGCTGATTTTCACTTGGTCTTGGCCTGATTTCAGCACCGCGTTTTTAGTGACCTCGGCGCCGGTACTCGCTGTGGTTGGAATTGCGATAAACGGAAGTGGTTTGGTTTTAAGAGGAACATTACGCCCGACCACTTCAACATAGTCATATAAATTGCCTTGATTAGGTAAAACCGCAGCCAACGCTTTGCCCATATCGATGGCGCTACCGCCCCCCATGGCGACAACCATATCTGGCTTAAATCGACGAGCAGAAATAGCCGCCTCTTCAACCATTTTGATATTAGGTTCACCGGAAACGGCAATGTGCTGATAACGCATACTCTGCGCATCAAGATAGTCAGTAACAATTGAAGTGCGCTCTAATGTATTGCCTGTAACCAATAGCACGCTGTAGCCATATTGATTAAAGAGAGACAATGAAGCGGAAAGTGCTCCATCACCAAAGATGATCTTTGTAGATGTCATAAATTGAAACATGGTGCCTCCTGCGCCTATGACCGAACAAAACTGCGAACTCTTGGTTATTGGAATTTAGCCTTTATATAGTGCATCAGTATTAAGATGCCTCGTTCTGTATGCGCTTTTTTTGACGAGGTGCAACTTGTCGCATTAAAGATGGATTAATGTCGTATTCTTAGGGGTAATTCACACTCTTAAATTAAGGGTAACCAATCTGAATACCCATCAGAAATCAGCATGGATCCTTTTTGTGACCATTATTTGCTCTGATAGACAAAACCTATTGTATTAAGAGGTAATTCCATCTTTATTTCCCCATGGCATTGAGGCATAGTTGGTTTTATGAAATTTTGAGTGGCATTCACTAAAGAATAGTTAACATAATCGAGTTAACGAGCCTCATCCCGTATTTAGGAGAAATTAAATGTTTGTAGTTATTTTTGGTCGCCCTGCTTGCCCATTCTGTGTTCGTGCAAAAGAGCATGCTGAAACTCTTAAAGCTAAACGCGATGACTTCAACTACCGTTACGTTGACATCCACGCTGAAGGTATCAGCAAAGCTGATCTAGAGAAGACTGTTGGTAAACCTGTCGATACAGTTCCACAAATCTTCATCGACCAAGACCACATCGGCGGCTGCACAGAATTTGAAGCATACGCAAAAGAAAACCTAGGTCTTTTCGACTAAGCTAGGATTTCTCAAACGAGAATCAGGGCTAAAGCCTTAAACAGCTGACCCATTTAGGCGTTAGACTGTGCGATTTATAGAAAGCCCGCTCACTGTAGCGGGCTTTTTTATGACCAGTTTTCATACGGAATAAGAATAAGGTCAAAATCAAGTAAATTAACAAAATATTGCTTATAATTTATTTATATTTAGATACAATTCACCTCTCAAACTTACCCTGTGTTCCACGCCAATTATTGAGCGACCACCGTGAATATCGACGTTGTTTTTCTGTTAGAACAAAACCCCATTCTCCTCATCTTTGTTGTTTTATCGATTGGATTAGCCATTGGTAAAATTCGTTTCGGTAGCCTCCAACTTGGTAATTCAATCGGTGTTTTGATTACTTCCCTTATCATGGGACATCTTGGCTTTTCTTTTAACGCAGATGCGCTCACCATTGGTTTCATGCTGTTCATCTACTGTGTTGGCATTGAAGCTGGACCAAACTTCTTCGGTATCTTCTTCAGAGACGGTAAGCACTACCTCATTCTGAGCCTTGTGGTACTTTCTACCGCAATTGCCCTAACCTATTTCAGTAGTCATTACCTTGGCCTAGGCTTTGGTTTATCTGCAGGCATGATGGCAGGTGCCTTAACAGCAACGCCGATATTGGTAGGTGCTCAAGATGCTCTGAATTCTGGGCTTGCAGAATTACCAAGAAACATGGACTTGAGCCTGATTATCGAAAACCTTTCAGTCGGTTACGCGATGGCTTACTTGGTTGGCTTAATCAGTATGATTATGTTTGCTCGCTTGATTCCAAAACTTCAAAAAGTGAACCTACACGACTCGGCAGAGCAAATCGCCCAAGAACGTGGGTTAGGCGCTTCAGGTCAGCGTAAGGTTTACTTGCCCATTATTCGTGCTTATCGAGTGGGACCAGAGCTCATCTCTTGGACTGACGGTAAGAATCTGCGTGAACTGGGCATCTATCGCCAAACAGGCTGTTACATCGAGCGTATTCGACGTAATGGTATTCTTGCCCATCCAGATGGTGATGCAATTCTGCAAGAAGGCGATGAGATCGCATTGGTTGGTTTCCCAGATAGCCACGCTCGTCTAGACCCAAGCTTCCGTAACGGTAAAGAAGTTTTCGACCGTAACCTTCTCGATCTGCGTATCGTGGAAGAAGAGATCGTCGTTAAGAGTGACAGTATCGCAGGTAAGCGCCTATCAGACTTAAACCTGTCTGAATACGGCTGTTTCCTTAACCGCGTAGTACGTGCTCAGATTGAAATGCCGATGGACTTAAACATCGTGCTTTCTAAAGGTGACGTCCTACAGGTGAGTGGTGAAAAGAGTCGAGTGCACGGCCTAGCTGAGAAAATTGGTTTCATCTCAATCCACAGCCAAATGGCGGATTTGATGGCCTTCTGTAGCTTCTTCATTTTGGGTATTTTGTTTGGTTTGATCACCATGACATTCGGTCAGGTATCGTTTGGGCTAGGTAACGCGGTTGGCCTGCTTCTATCGGGCATCATGCTTGGTTTCCTACGAGCGAACCACCCTACTTTCGGTTATGTGCCTCAAGGTGCTCTGAACATGGTCAAAGACCTCGGTTTGATGTTCTTTATGGTCGGTATAGGCTTGAGCGCCGGTGGTAAGATATTTGAGCACTTAACCCAAGTTGGCCCACAGGTAATAGGTATTGCCCTAGTAGTGAGTGTGCTGCCAGTATTCTTCGCTTACTTGGTTGGCGCTTACGTATTGAAGATGAACCGAGCTTTGTTGTTCGGTGCAATCATTGGCGCGCGAACTTGCGCTCCAGCGATGGACATCGTAAATGACCACGCTCGCTCAACGATTCCGGCTCTGGGTTATGCGGGTACTTATGCGATAGCCAATATATTGATGACCTTAGCAGGTACTTTCATCATCATAATTAGCTAGCATCTGCTGCATTAAAAGCAGCCAAGCTTAGATATTTCGAATGCACTAATTCACTTTGGGTTAGTGCATTTTTTATAACCTGTTTTAAGCGGTTCAAGCCTTCTTCCCCACTCATGCTCTTAACTCTCTTCATCCCTTATTTCTACTCTTGTCCCCCTTCGAATCGCGGTAGCCGTATCCGCTCTTAAACCTCTTCGCATCCCGCCACTCGAATCCCATATCTGCTCTTAATCTCTTGAACCAAATAGCAGACAAAAAAATAGGCGCTCAATGAGCGCCTATTTCGTTTAGATTCGATAACTTGAATTAGATGTCAGCTACATCAAATTCAACAGCTGGGTTAACGTCAGCTTCGTAATCAACACCTTCAACACCGAAACCAAATAGCTTCAAGAACTCTTCTTTGTACTCTACGTAGTCAGTCAGTTCTTTTAGGTTCTCAGTTGTGATTTGAGGCCATAGGTTACGACAGTGATCTTGAATGTCTTCGCGAAGCTCAAGGTCATCTAGACGTAGACGGTTCACTTCATCCACTTCTGGCGCGCTGCCGTCTTCTTTGTATAGACGTTGGCTGAACATACGGAAGATCTGTTCCATACAACCTTCGTGAATACCTTCTTCACGCATCTTCTTGAACACCATAGCGATGTAAAGAGGCATTACAGGGATTGCAGAACTTGCTTGAGTCACTACAGACTTAAGAACAGCAACGTTTGCAGTACCGCCAGTTTGGCCTAGCTTCTCGTTCAGCGCTGTCGCTGCACGGTCTAGATCCATCTTAGCTTTACCTAGTGCGCCATCCCAGTAGATTGGCCACGTTAGTTCAGTACCGATGTAGCTGTAAGCAACCGTCTTACAACCGTCCGCTAGAACACCAGCTTCAGAAAGAGCATTGATCCAAAGTTCCCAATCTTCACCGCCCATTACAGTAACAGTGTCTTTGATCTCTTCTTCAGTTGCAGGCTCTACGCTTGCTTCGATGATTGTGTCTTTGTTCGTATCAACCGCAGTTGACGTGTACGTTTCACCGATAGGCTTTAGAGATGAACGAATTACTTCGCCAGTCTCTGGCATTTTACGCACTGGAGACGCCAGTGAGTATACAACCATATCGATTTGGCCTAGATCTTCTTTGATCAGGTCAATTGTTTTCTGTTTCGCCTCGTTAGAGAAAGCATCGCCGTTCAGGCTTTTTGAATATAGGCCTTCTTCTTTAGCAAACTTGTCGAACGCTGCTGAGTTGTAGAAACCAGCTGTGCCAGGCTTTTTCTCAGTACCGGCTTTCTCAAAGAAAACACCGATAGTTGAAGCGCCGCCACCAAATGCAGCCGCAATACGTGAAGACAAGCCGTAGCCACTTGAAGAGCCAACAACTAGTACACGTTTAGGGGCGTTTGCGATTGGGCCTTGAGCTTTTGTGTAAGCAATTTGTTCTTTTACATTAGCTTCACAACCGACTGGATGTGTTGTAGTACAGATGAATCCGCGAATTCGAGGTTTGATGATCATATTCAACTTCCTTAAAAAATCAGGTTAAGGATAAAAGTTTCGTACGCAAATGGCATCTAATTTCTGTAAAAATGTGGCGAAAATGCAAGTGGTTGGAGCACTCAGTGAATATTTGCTGACTAAGTCACCATTTGTTAACGCCTCTATTGCAACTTCTACGACAAAAACAAAAAAGGCACCTAATAAGGTGCCTTTTGTCATTTCTTTATCTAAGCAACGCTATTTAGCTTAGGTTTTAACTCTTTTCGCGTCAAAGTTTCACTGTAATCATGACTGAAGTGGTCAACTTGAATCGCTGCGTAGCGAAGTTTGTCTGCTGCAATGATTTGGTCAACTTCGTCTTGAGTAAGAACATCTGCCGCCAGTGCTTGAGCAAGTTTATCTTGCAATAGACCTTTACGAGCCACTTTGCCCTCTTTCACTGCTTTGAAGATCTTACGTTCGAGAGGCTTGATGCTGTACATCGCATTGAACGCATTCTCCATTAGGCCAACACTATCCTCTTCTTCTTTGCCTATGTAGCAAAGGTGAGTTAGACGTTCACGGTGTGCTCCCGGAGTCATCAAGCTTTCTGCCAGTTGTACCGTTAGATTATCACTTGGTTTTTCAAAGTGGTTACCGACAGGGAAAACTAGACCTTTAAGTACTTTACCTACCATCTTGTTCGGGAAGTTTCTGTACGCTTCTTGTAGCGATTTAGCCGCGTTATGGAAACAGTGTTGAACCGCGTAGTGTACGTAGTCTAGGTCAGCTTGTTGACGACCTTCATCTTCATACTTCTTAAGCGCTGCAGACGCCATGTATAGGTAACTTAGACCATCACCTAGACGTGCAGAGATAAGCTCTTTACGTTTCAGTTCGCCACCTAGTGTAAGCATTGCGAAATCCGCACTCACTGCAAGCGCACGGCTCAAGCGAGTTAAGTCTTGGTAGTAAGGCTTCGTTGGACCGCTCATATCCGCTTTAATGAACTTAGAGCCTGTCAATGCCGCACCGAACGCACCAAACGTGTTCTTAGTTGCGTGAGAGATATGCTTGAACAACAAGTTATCGAAATCCTTCGCACCTTGCTTCTCATCTGGGTTTGCTGCCGCTTCCATTTCGCTTAGCACGTATGGGTGACAACGTGTCGCACCTTGACCGAAGATCATCAGGTTGCGAGTTAAGATGTTCGCACCTTCTACTGTGATAGCAACTGGAATACCTAGGTAAGGCGCAGCTAAGTAGTTCATTGGACCATCTTGAATTGCACGACCAGAGTGGATATCCATTGAATCATTCAGGATAGTACGCGCCATTTCTGTCATGTGATATTTCGCGATAGCCGTAACGATACCCGGCTTCTCTTTCATATCGAGTGAAGTAGTTGTTAGTGTACGAGTCGCTTCTAGTAGATACGTTAAGCCACCAATACGACCTAAACTCTCTGCAACTCCTTCAAACTTACCAATCGACATACCGAACTGCTTACGAACATAAGCGTATGCGCCGGTCGTTTTCGCCGTTAGGTGGCCCATCGCCGTGCCAAGTGCGGGTAATGAGATACCACGACCTGCAGACAGACATTCCACCAGCATACGCCAGCCTTTACCTGCGTAATCGGCACCACCGATTAACCATTCCATAGGAATAAATACATCGTGACCGCGTGTTGGACCATTCATAAACGCAAGACCAAGTGGGTCATGACGCTCACCAATCACAACACCTTCGTGGTCAGCCGGGATTAGCGCACAAGTGATGCCAATGTCTTCTTTGTCACCCAGTAGCTTTTCTGGATCGTGCAGTTTGAAAGCCAGACCAAGTACCGTCGCCACTGGTGCTAGTGTAATGTAGCGTTTGTTCCAGTTAAGCTTGATACCTAGCGTCTCTTTACCTTCGTGCATGCCCATGCACACAGTACCGACATCAGGGATACCACCCGCATCAGAACCCGCTTCTGGGCCTGTTAGTGCGAAACATGGGATATCTGTACCGTCAGCAAGACGAGGTAGCCAGTAGTCTTTTTGGTCTTGAGTGCCGTAGTGAGACAGCAGCTCACCAGGACCAAGAGAGTTTGGAACCATTACTGAAACCGCAGTACTGATACTGCGAGTCGCAATCTTAGTTACGATAGTTGAGTTAGCGTGTGCTGAGAATTCACGACCGCCATACTCTTTCGCAATAATTAGCGAAAAGAAACGCTCTTTGCGTAAGAAGTTCCACACCTCTTCAGGAAGGTCTCGATCTTCTTTTACAATTTGGTGGTCATCAAGCATAGCGAGCAAGGTTTCAAGCTCATTATCCATGAACGATTGCTCTTCTGCTGTCAGCTGAGGTTTTGGGTATTGGTGCAGCTTAGTGAAATCTGGTTTACCAGAAAACAGCTCTCCGTCCCACCACACGCTACCCGCTTCCATCGCTTCTTTCTCGGTGCTAGATAGTGGTGGTAGTACTTTTTTAAAGAGTTTAAAAGCTGGGTCACTTACCCATTTTTGTCTTAGAGAGCTCATAGTTCAGATCCTTTTGTTCACTATATTGGTTGTGAATGTTTCGCTTTTTATTGTTTTATTCTTCTGCTGACATGCCAGCGGATAAATATGGAATAAGAATATCGACCACTGCCTTAGCATCTATCTTTCTGTCATAGTCATTCTCTGCAATTTCTACCAGAGCCTGACTTGATGCCATGGTGAATACACAAGTCCCTAGGGTGAAGTGTAATCGCCAAAATAACTGTTCTTGAGTGAGGTTCGGATTCGCCTTCATTACAGATGTCGTAAACAAAGAAAGTACTTCGCTGTAGCGAGTAGTAATGAACCAACGCAAGTGTCCTTGCACATCCGTATAGCCTCTGCCGATAAGTAACATGAATCGGCTTGTACCATTTGGCCTAACATCATTAAGTGCTCTTAGTGGCTGTCTCAACGACTCAAACACGTCACTCATAGAATACGTTTCGTTCAAGTTTAAGTTCACTAATGCATCTTGCAGTGCTGGCATAAATGCTTCTAAGTAACGATTGAGTACCGCACGAACCAGAGTCTTCTTATCGCCAAAGTGATAGTTCACTGAAGCTAAGTTGACATTCGCTTTACTCGTAATCGTACGTAAAGAGGTGTCATTAAAACCGTGCTCAGCAAATAAGCCTTCAGCCACATCTAAGATTTTGTCTTTGGTTGTACTTCTTGGTGCCATTTCAATCACTCGTATTAAACAACTGTTTGAAATATACGCTTTGTACATTTATTTAACAAGCAAGCAACATCACATTTTCACAAATTGGTCGTACCAGTTAATAAAACTCAGCACTAACCGATTGAATCGCTGTGTGTTTATAAAAAAAGAAAAAAATAATGAATTTTCTTGGAACTGAAATGGAAATGGAGAGTCCTAAATTAGGTAGAAAACAGCGTATTTAGAAGTTTAACAGGCCGTCAAACTTGTTCTTCTCACTGCTTTCTTAATTACTGCATTTTCCTTATTAACTCCTATACTTGTATCCGCCCAAACCACGTTGGTTTGGGCTTTTTTTTTGTTTGTTGTTTGGGACGAGAGTGAGCCTTACTTACCCCTCTTCACAGCTACTAACTACAACCTGAACAGCGCGACCGCCTCTTTATATGCTGTCATTTCTTCCTAAGAGTCGAACTACCATGCTTGGCACATTGTTATCACTGGAACTCGTATTTCAAACAACCTACTAGCCAACGTTTACCTATCTGAGTCCAAACCTAATACTACGTTTCCTCTATTTACGGTGCATCCATTCGAAGCTTGCCACTTGCTACTATTGGTAAATTAATCAATAAGGATAGAGACTTACATTCGAAATAAAGCCAACAAACTTAGCAATTTCTTGCAGATGTCCTAAGCTTCGTTTAATACCCTTTTCAATTAAGTAGTTAAACGCTTGTTGGGAAGCGGCGGGAGCTTTTAAAAGTAGAAGGAGACCTACTTTGAGACTGTTGAAATTACCTATTATGTGTTGCTTAGTTATTGCAGCTCCACTCTCTGCTCAAACTTTAGAACAGGCCGTAGCCATTACCTTGGCTACAAACCCTGAGATAAAGAGTATCTTTAATGAGTTTGTGAGTGTACGGAAACGAAATGACGCCGCAGGTGGTGCTTATAGACCTAGTATCGACCTGGATGCTGGTATTGGTTACGAAGGCATAAACCCTGCACCAAATAACGGCCCAGATACCGATCTCACAAGAAAGGAAGCGACGATTTCCCTCACTCAGTTGCTGTGGGATGGTTCATCGACTCTCAATGATATTGATCGTACTGCCGCAGAAGCAGAATCGGTTCGTTTGCAATTGCTCGCGGATGCCGAAGACAAAGCGCTAGAGGTCACACAGATCTACTTAGACGCAGTCAAAGCAACTGAAGTTTTAGCCCTTTCGGAAAGTAACCTCGCTATCCACAAGAAAATCTATAAAGACATCAAAAAGCGTGCAGTCTCAGGCATAGGCTCAACCGCAGATGTATCTCAGGTAGAAGCAAGGATTGCAAAAGCGCACGGCAACTTATTAGCCGCACAGAACAACCTAATTGATACCCACACCCAATTTAGAAGAATAGTGGGTCAAGAACCGCTTGGCTTAGTCTACCCAAGAGCCGATATTTCTATGATTCCTCTGTCATTATCAGACGCGCTTGTTGATGCTCTGGACCAACACCCAGTCATCAAAGTCGCGACTGCAGATGTCGATTCAGCGCACTTCCAGTACAAACAATCAAAAGGGGTTAACTACCCGACGTTCTCTATCGAGGCATCTCAATCATGGCGAGATGATGCTGGAGGCGATGAAGGTTCGAGCCAAGAGACTTTGGCAATGTTGAGAATGCGATACAACCTCTACAACGGTGGTACCGATAGTGCTAATTCAGAAGCTGCAGCTTACCAACTCAATAAAGCAAAAGATCTAAGAGATCGTGCTTATCGACAAGTTGAAGAAGGCCTTCGCCTCTCTTGGAGTGCATTGGATCTGACGTTACAACAAAAGAACTTCTTGTCTGATCACGTGGATTCGGCGTCAGAAACCGTTATCGCTTATGAGAAACAATATCGAATCGGCAAACGTACGCTACTTGATCTGCTTAACACTGAAAACGAATTGTTTGAAGCCCGCAAAGATTACTTAGATGCGCATTACTCTGAACAGTACGCTAAATACCGTGTAATGAACGCGACAGGCTCTCTATTGAACGCTCTACTGGTCGACATTCCAGACGAGTGGACAACGGCAGTGGAGTATTAATGATGAAGAGACCTTATTTATTACTTTCCGCATTAACGATAACGCTATGTGCATGCTCTAGCCAAAATGAAGAGCCCTACATAGAAACGCCAGAAGCGGAGCAAATTTCTGACCTGCAAGACGATGATAACGATGGTGTGGTCAATGCACGAGACACCTGTCCTGGCACACCAGAGTCGTCTCTGGTAGACAACGAAGGCTGTGGAGAGACGGTTAGCTCGCAAGAAGTCAGACGGCTGAACATCCTTTTCGCCAATGACTCCTATGAAGTTAACCCTATCTTCTCAGATCAAATCACTACCATGGCTGAGTTCTTAGAAACCTACCAAAGTGCATCGATAGAAATTCAAGGTTACGCCAGTAAAGTCGGCGCGAGTGAATACAACTTAGAGTTATCAAAGAAGCGCGCTCACCACGTTGAAGATGAATTATTGTCGAATGGTATAGACCCGAGCCGAGTAAGAGTTGTCGGTTACGGTGAAAACCGCTTAGAGAGCGATGGCAACGATGCTACGTCTCATGCACTGAACCGCCGAGTAACAGCCACAGTTGTCGGACTAAGCGAACAGATCGTCGAGGAGTGGACCATATTTACCACGCTTGAAAAGTAGCGTGACATTGTCACTGTGGATCTAGATGTGACATAGAGCGAGTGTCGAACAACAGCAGCTTAGTTATAAGATCAATAAAGCCGTGATAGGGTTGCCCATCACGGCTTTTTTGTTCTTTGTCGTCACATGAGTCGAGGGAGACTCTGTGACTCGTCTTGCTACTCAGAAGTTAGCTTGTTAATCAGTGAATAGGCTCGCCGTTAAACGAGCCTACCGCTGATTATAGTTTTACTTCTTGTTGCTTTGCTGTTTTCGGTAAAGAAACGCTTAGCAGGAAGTAACCTAGAATTGCAGCTGTTGTAGATCCCATCAGGATGCCTAGTCGAGCTAGTGTGTCAAACTCTACATTCGTTGGGCCAAATGCTAGTGATGAAATAAAGATAGACATTGTAAAACCAATACCACACAGGACAGATACTGCGAAGATGTTCATAAAGTTCACACCTTCAGGGAGCTTAGCAACACCCAATTTCACCGCACCCCAGCTGAATGCAAAGATACCAAGAGGCTTACCAATCAATAGACCCATAGCGATACCAAGCGGTAGCATACCTGTTAGGCTTGAGATTGAGATACCTTCCAATGAAATACCTGCGTTTGCAAAAGCAAAGACTGGCAAGATTGCAAAAGCGACGTATGGGTGCAGAGCATGTTCTAGATGCTTCAGCGGAGAATGTTCACCTTTATTGCCTTTCAGTGGGATAGCAAAACCAATCACTACACCAGCCAGCGTTGCATGAACACCAGACTTCAATACTGCAAACCACAGAATTGCACCAACAATGAGATACACACTCAGCTTAGTCACATGCTTGTTGTTTAGCATGAACAACACACCAGTCGCGATGAAGCCAACTGTAAGTGCAAGTGTTGATAGGTCGCCTGAGTAGAACAGTGCAATGATAACAACAACACCTAGGTCATCGATAATTGCCAATGCTAGTAGGAATACCTTCAAGCTTACCGGTACACGGTTACCAAGAAGAGCCATAATACCCAATGCGAATGCGATATCAGTCGCTGCTGGGATAGCCCAACCTTGAAGCGCTTCAGGGTTACTTGAATTAAATAGCACGTAAATAAGTGCAGGAGCTAGCATACCACCCACAGCTGCGATAGCTGGGAAGATTGCTGTCTCTTTAGACTTTAATGCGCCTTCTAAAAGTTCGCGCTTAACTTCTAAGCCGATTAGAAGGAAGAAGACAGCCATTAAGCCATCGTTAATCCAGTGAGACACAGACATACCAAGAACGTAACTGTGAAGTACACCTTGGTACATTTCGTTCAGTGGTGAGTTTGCTACAAACATTGCGATCGCCGCAGCGATGACTAGTATGATGCCGCCAGCAGATTCCATTTTAAAGAAGTCACGGATGACGTCGGTCATGATTTCGCCCTTATATTTATTATTTAAATAAACGAATAACAAAGAATAACCACGAGTTTATATCCAAGTTTAATTGATAGATAATCACTTCTTCGGATGTTTAACTTCGGTTTTTCCTACAAATACTAAACAATACGTCGTATATACCATAATGTTGTTATGCACCATGAATTAAGTATAGATGAGATCATCGAACCTGTATGCACAATTCATTGGGGGACGCTAAAAGGCGCAGGCATAAAAAAAGGCTATCAAATTATAGCCTTAGGTGTTTTTTAGTAGCCAGTTAACTGCATAAAGCCTGTCGCTTCATGACTCCCGCTCGCCTTAATCGGCCCTTCCCAATATGGTATGACAAATGGAAGCCACATATCCCTGCGTATAATACGCGTTGTGAGGTTGATATCATGCTTAGGGACGTTAATGATCCACTGCAAAGGCATCCGTCTTCCATTCATCAACGTTGTATTTTGCAATGGTTGAATGGAAATGTCGGATTCCGTTAATTGGTAAACTTTGCCTGAGCGCGTTGCTAATGTCCCGAATATGTAAGGCAACTGTTGGTTATGACGATAGCGGTTAATGCTCAGCGCTGTGCCGTCATCGAGGTTAAATACAAACCAATCCCAACCTTGTTGGCCCACTCCAAGTAAGCCACTGCCCCACTCTTTATGTACCCACGCAGTTCCTTCCACTTCCTTGGTAACGCCGTCTAGGTTCAACACACCACTCAACGATAAAAATGGAGCGCTGAAGTTATAAGACGCGACAGGTAATAAGTCGTGCTTTTTCTGATAACCGTTATCGCCGTTGAACACATAGGGCCCTTTTGCAATGGTGTCGAGTTCAAGTCCAAACGTGTCTGTTTGCACTTGAAGGCGCCCGGGGAATGGGGTGTTGCCGAGTGCACGCCAGTTCCAGTTATCAATCCAAAGCCTGAATGGACGATTAGTCATTCCCGCTTGGCCAATGCCGCCACGAGCCATGCGCTGTTCTTTCCATACTTTGGACTTAGAAGAGACCACTACATTTGAGATATAGACTTGAGGGCTTTGCCACCCTGGTGTTTCACGTTCGTCCGTTGCGATACGGAAAAAGCTCCACTGGACCGAATAGTCTTTACCATCATCACCTTTCAAAGATGCAAAGTAATGCCACCACTCGTGCTGAAACTCTGGGTGGAACTTAAAATCTTGTGGTAGCGAAACATTACGGTCTGGCAAAACAGGTTCGAACACATTGAAGTGTTCATTAACCAATATTGAGTTAACTTCATTCACGTCCTTTTCACCAGGATCGATGAAATAGGAGTAATAACCCCAAACACTTAAAAAGATGCCGAAGAAACTGATTAATAGCAGAGAAGACAGAATTCGTTGTCTTAACTTAGTTGAAGTATTCCGTAAAAACATACTAAAGCGCATCCCTCAGTGATTTCATCGGAGTGTTCCGAATCATTCTCATCACTGGTAAAGCACCAGCTAGCATCAATGCTGCCATGGCCCATGCAAATGTCTGCAAATAGTCCCAAGGAATCACTTGTAACTCAAGTGACCACCCAAAAGACTGCTTTATCACGATATCAACAATTAGGCTCGCTAGCGCTAATCCGAGCGGAATCGCAATTAAGGAGGAAATAAGCCCAAACACAAACAACTGCAAACTACCTGTCAGGATCAGTTCTTTCGCCGAGACACCCAAACAGCGCTGCAAGGAAATATGCCTTTGGCGAGACACTTCTCCCGCAACCGTCGCGAAGAAGATACCGAAGACGGCGATAACCAAGGTGATGTTACCTAGTGTATCTGCAATCGCGAACGTCCTATCGAACACCCGCATTGCTTGACTGTGAATATTGTTGTTATCGAAAACACGCTCAGAACCAAGTCTAAATACGCTTTCCAATCGACTGCGAAGCCCTAATGAATTCACATCGTCTTTGAGTATTACGCCAAGTCCGACATTACCCCGCCCTGCAAACCCATACAGCCAGTTTCGATGCGACATCATGACTTGATGGTAAGGGTTACCATAATCGTAATAAACACCGACAACCTGCCAACCAGAGCCGAGACTGTCATAAAGATCAATGTAGTCACCAGGACGAATACCCAGTTTCAAAGACATAGATTCACTGATCAATACGCCTTTAGAATGATGCAAGTGATACCAATAATTCGGAATACCTAACTTAATCGTTAGTGCTTCTAGTTCACCTTCTGATGGGCCAGTACTAACAACTTGAATACTGCCTACAGGTGAAGCGACGTCTTTTTCCCAACGCCACCACACAGAATCCACTTCAGGTTGATCTGACAACCAGTTGCTCATGCGAGCAGCGGCATTGTTAGTTGGGTATATATAGAGATCAGCGGCCAAACGCTGCGTTAGCCATTTATCCGTAGTATCTCTGAAACTGCCCACCATGGTTTCAACGCCAATATTAGCTGTTAACGCCAACATAAAGGCCATTGTCGCCACACCACGATAGCTCATACTCGAGGCTGCATCAGCAAAGAACCAACGAGCACGAACCCAACGCAAAGAGTAAGACAAACTATTGAACAGCTTCCACATCAAGAATGGCGTAAACAACGCGACACTCACCAGCATCAGGGCAATAATTGCAAAACCCGTTTCTTGGGTTTGGGGCGCTTGATACACAGCAACCGCAGCGACACAGAACCCACAACCCATTAAGGCTTGCCAAGTAAACTCGGTGCCAGCGAAGCGCATTAATGACAGTCGAGAGGTCAAACGAATAGGCTGAGATTTAAGCAAACGCACCAATGGCCAAGCGCACGCTAAAAACGCACCAAGTAACGCCATCAATAAGCTGTAGCCGCTCCATCGCCAATTCCAGTCGATCGTTAAGCCAACGTTGGCGTCGTATAAGTCGCCTAAGCTTGAAGATACCGCTGGTAACAATTGGTTGGCTAACATGACACCGAATACATTACCGCAGATCCAGCTCAGTACGACCAATATCAACAATTCTAAGCAAAGCGCTTTAGCCAATTGCCAGCCCGATACACCTGTTTGTCTTAATATTCCAACTAACGGCTGACGTTGAATAAATGAAAGCGACATCGCCTGATAGAAAATAAATAAACCAACCACAAACGACAGCATACCCATCGCTTTTAGGTTTAAGTGGAATGCACTGGTCAGCGACTCAAGCTCTGCCTTAGAGCTACGAGAGATCGTCAAACCATTGGGTAACATGTTTTTAAGACGTTCAAACTTCTCGGTGGGCATGTCTGAACAAGCAATCACTGAAAGCCCAGCACTGCGTTTAAGCATTCGGAGCAAGGAGATATCCGCAATCAACCTTGTACCATTAATCATATTATTTTGATCAACAACCACAGGACCAAGTTCAGAACCATCCATCAAAGGGATGTAATCACCGTTGTGCCATTCCATGTGTTCAGCAAGATCATCACTGACAAGGATTGGATATGGTGGCTTCATGAGGTTCAAAGCGGTGAGGTCTTTTAACGCTATATCAGGTTGTAGCTGAAGCATAGAAACAGGATCTATACCGACAACCATGAAGTTTGCGCCATTTTCATCAGTGATACGATGGTGATCAAGAGGAGAACACTGTTGAAAGCCTTCACGGCGAAGCTGGATATAAAAGCCTTGCGGGATTTTATTGGCGTTGTGTTTTGGTCGAATACGGTAAGGAAGAGGATTCGAAAAGAGTTTTTCACCATGCGCATAGCTTTGCTTGGCGTGTTGGTTGATAGCAGTAACACCAACCAAAAGTGATACGCCGAGGGTTAAACCAAGCCATACCAAAATAATTTGCAGTGGATAACGTCGATAGTGACCGAGTAGTGCCTTAACTACGGGCCATAACATGCAGTTGCCCTCCTTGTAGACGGATCCTACCATCCATGTGCAGAGCTACTTTTTCACTGTGTGTTACCAACAGCAACGTACATTCTAATTGACGAGCCAAAGAGGTCAGCAAACGCATTACCGCTTCTGCATTACGCTCATCTAAACTACCGGTCGGCTCATCGGCCAGCAATATTTTTGGTTCCATATACAGCGCACGCGCAATGGCCGCACGTTGTTGTTGGCCACCAGACGCTTCTTCAGGGTAACGGCCCAGTAAAGGCATAAGGTCTAAAGCAGAAAGAATTTGTCTCCAGAGTCCTTTATCTTCTGGTAAACCCTTTAATTGACGGCAAAAGCGAATGTTATCGGCAATATTAAGCGTTGGCAGTAAGTTGAATTGCTGGAAGATATGGCCAATATTATTTCGGCGATAAGCAGTACGATCACGTTCAGTGGAGGCGTGCATGTTGAAATGAGGAAAAGCAATTTCACCTGAGTCTGCTAGGTCTAAACCCGCGATAAGATTCAATAATGTACTTTTCCCTGAACCGCTTTCTCCCATTAATGCGAGTTGATCGCCTTGGTTTAATGTTAACTCAGCACCTTGCAAAACAGGGTGGAACTCCCCCCCGTCGACATAGCCTTTACATAGGTCTGACAGCTTTAACATTAAACAGCTCGCATTAGTTAGAATTTGGAAGGAGAATCTACACTAATTCCCTGTTAGGAGGAAGTATTTTGAAAGATAGATCACACGCCAACGATAAAGTGATGCGATTGGTGCGCCCTACTTCAACTTCCTATCAAGTTTTTAATCCATTTTCTTGTTTTCATGCGATAGAGCGACCCGCCCCACTTGAGGACTTCTTCCGTTAGGAAAAGCAGATATACCCACTCAGGTGGAAACTTAAAATAGATAGCCGCGATGGCTGCCAATGGGATACCGATCACCCACTGAGCAATCAAATCTTGATAGAGGCAGAACTTCACATCACCACCCGCTCTCAACACCCCAACGATCACAGTCAATGGCACCGAGCGAATGACAATACCCACACAGAGGATCAGAATGAACTTCTCTGAGAGGGCTCTGGTTTCTTCCGTCAGTGCGCTAAAGGCATTAAGTATTGGCGTTTGAACGAAATAGAGAAAAACGGCTACAACAATACTAGTTAAGAAACACAAAATTGTTAAGCCAAGCGCTTGATAGTAAACCGCTTCATTGTTTTTCGCACCAAGTTGATTACCCACCAAAACAGCTGCCGCATTCGAAAGGCCAATCAATAAACTCAATGAGATAGATTCAACCGGCGTCATGACCGATAGCGCAGCCAGACCTTGAACGCCCGATTGCCCCATGATCGCGTGGTAAGCAAACAAACCACCCGCCCATGCTAAGAAGTTAAACGTGGTCGGCAGAGACAGCTTCAAGAAGCGAATCACCTTATCAATCGAAGCTGCCGCTTTAATATCGCAAAACTTAAATGCTAATAAATGCTTAGAGAAATAGAGATAACCAAACAAAGTCGCGACTTCAATCGCGCCACTCAGTACCGTCGCAATCGCCGCACCTTTGATTCCAAGCGCAGGAAAGCCTAAGTTACCGAAGATCAGCACCCAGTTTAAGAACACGTTAGACAGGATGCCGATACCGCTGAAAAATGTACTTAGCCCGGGTTTGTGCATCGCTCTCAAACCCACAGCCATACTGCTGACACACGATACCGCTAGCATGCTAAATGACGTAATTACGATGTATTCAACGCCTAAGTTGATGACCTCTTGAGAGTCGGTCGTCACGCCCATGATTTGTGCAGGAAATGAAACGAAAAACGCGATAGTCAGTAAAGCAAACAGTGTCGACACCAGCCACGTCAGCGCAGTGCTTTCTCTCACACCTTGTCTGTTACCCGCGCCCCAATATTGAGCAGTAAGAAGAGCACCGCCCGTGGTAACACCCACCAGCATAATGGTCGTCACGAACATCGCTCGGCTCGCCACCCCCACAGCTGCGATGTCTGCTTCGCCAAGTTGGCCCAACATCAATACATCCACCAAGCCTCGGCTTGAAAACATAATGCTCTGCAAGGTGATGGGCAGTGCAATCGCAATAAGCCTGCGAACAAAATCACCTCGTGTGTGATGAATAATTGAAGAGAGCAACATAGAGAGATACCTAAACGGAACGTATTGATGAATAAAGATAAATATCGCGCTATTATATCAATGTTCGGTTTTTAACCACAGATATAAATGGAGTAACAATGAAGAAAGTACTGGTTTTAGGCGCTTCTGGATATGTTGGTTCGCAACTCCTCCCTCTCCTGCTTGAGCAAGGCTATCAAGTTACGGCAGCAGCAAGGCATATCGACTATTTAAAGGCACGGACCGAGCCTCACGAAAGCTTATTGCTTGAGTATCTTGATCTGGCCGATCAAGCTGCGACACAAGCCTTAGTCCCCGACTTTGATCTTATCTTCTTTCTCGTCCATGGCATGGCGGAAGGCCACGACTTTATCGATTATGAGCTGAACTTAGCCCGTAACTTTGTTTCTGCTCTTGGGCCAAAGAATCAACACGTCATCTACCTGAGTTCTTTACAGCCTCAGACTGGTGATTCAGAGCACCTTCAAGCGAGAAAGAAAACCGGCGAATTGCTTCGTAAAGGGCCTGTACCCGTTACCGAACTTCAAGCTGGCGTGATCATTGGCCCAGGATCTGCGGCATTCGAGATCATGCGAGATTTCGTGTACAACTTGCCGATTATGATTGCGCCAAAATGGGTTGACTCTAAAGCCAACCCGATTGCTTTGCAGAACCTGAACCACTATTTACTAAAACTCGCACAAGACACGCCTAGCGAAAGCCAAACCTTTGAGGTTGGCGGGCCGGATATTGTCTCTTACCGAAACCAATTTGCTCATATTGCCAAAACCGCCGATCGTCCACTCAGGCTATGGGCGACATCGCTACTGACACCAAAGATTGCTTCATATTGGTTAGGCGTGGTGACTTCTGTACCGTCTAACATAGGTAGAGCACTACTTGCAGGCTTAAAGCACGACTTCATCGCCAGTTCGACCATCATTAGAGAAAAGTACCCTCAAAAGCTTATCTCGTTCGAAAATATGGTTGAACAAGCCATTCACGCTGAAGGAAACTTTGTCAAAAGCAATGTATGGGGCTTTGATAAAACCGCATTCAAACGCTGGCAAGCTGGGTATGGCTATTACCCGAAGAAAACAGGCGCAAGTATCACCTCAAGCGCTTCATTGGAATCGCTTTGGCATGTTGCTCAGCAAATCGGAAGCCCGAAGCAAGGTTACTTCTTTGCTAACACTTTATGGCGCACACGCGAATGGTTGGATGTTCTTTTCGGTGGCGGTGTACCGGTTCGACAAATGCCAGAAGGGCCCAACCTAAAAGTCGGTGACAAAATCGATTCATGGAAGGTCATTCGCTGTGAAGAGAATCAGTTTTTATCTCTGCTTTTCGGTATGAAAGGCCCCGGTTTAGGGCGACTCGAGATTACTGTCTCTGACCACGGTGACTCTCGCGAGCTGAATATCTCGGCTTGGTGGCATCCAAAGGGGTTTCTAGGGTTACTGTATTGGTTTGCTATGATGCCAGCCCACCTGTTTATTTTTAAAGGCATGGTGAAGGCAATTGAGAAGCAGGCTAAAGAACAGGATTAAAAGCAGATGCGGGATTCGAGTGTCGAGATGCGAAAAGACTAAAAGCAAATTAGCGACACGCGCTATGAGAGACAAAAAAGAGCGGATAATTCCGCTCTTCGTATCTCTCATCTCGAATCCGCTATTAGCCGATAACGCTAATTGGGATCTCAGCCAGTTGGTTGCCTTGGTTAGCAGGGTAAACGATGTATTCACCGTGATACTTCACCGCAGACTTATAGTCCGTTACTTTGTGAAGCATGAAGCCCGCTTCCATCGCCGCTTGGATGAACTCAGCATGGTTGCCACGAACAAACCAGTTCATTGGCTTAACCATCAACTCCCCGTCGAAAGAGTCGTCACACTGTTTACCGCATAAAGCAAAAGAGTGCTCGCCATCGGTGAAGAATTGAATCTTGCCGCCAGTCGTTAGCTCGTCTTCACTCGATACGCTCCAACCCATCTCGTACATTTTATCCATGAACGCTTCAACATCACTGTCTTTTAGCGTTTTAGGCTCTTCGCCTTCAGGGAAAAAACGTCCGTAAAACGCAGAAATACGTTTAAAGGTAAAAGTTAAATCAGAGTTGTTGCCTTTTGAGCGACCCTGTTTCTGCCAGCGAACTAAGTCAGGCACAATCACGCGATCATAAGCTTGAGATTTAATCGCTTTTGTTACCCAACGAACAAGATAAAGGTTGTTCGCGATAGGTGCGTCGATCGCTTTACCAGACTTATGCAGAGCATACAGCTCGCCCAGCGCATCGTTCACTAACTTCTGAATTTCAATATAGTATTTTGACATTATGCCTTCTTTCCTAATGTCCAATATAGTAATGCTGACAGTATTGCACATGCTGCCATCATCATAGCCATTGGCCCTGCAGTGTCACTTGGTAGCATAGCAACAATTGCCCCCACTACAGAACCAGTACCAAATCTTAATGTGCCTGCAAGCGAAGAAGCTGTGCCGGCCATATTCGGGTATCCGCTTAAAAGCAGTGCCATTGAGTTACTACCAATGGTAGACAGTGTGCCGATAAACAGCATCACGAATGGCACAATACCCCACAAACCGATATCTAACATCCAACCAACTAACAGACCTAAGCCTGCAAACAGTTGAATGGTTAAGCCGACTCTGAGCATAGCGTGAGAGCCCACTTTCTTAACGATTCGACCGTTGATGCTCGTCATCAAGATCATAGCAACAATATTCAAGCCGAACAGGTAGCCAAACAGATCAGGGCGAACGCCATAGATATCGATGTAAACGAATGAACCTGCCGTTAAGAACGCAAACATCCCTGAAAATGAGAATGCACCAGAGAAAATCAGGCCCATCGCCGTTGGGTTCTTACACAGTCGAGCATAGTTACGAATCGTTGTTTTAAAGCGCAATGGTTGTCGGTTTTCTGCAGGAAGCGTTTCTGGGATCTTCATCGATACCGCCAGAATCACGATCACCGCAAAAATAGCCAGAACCCAGAAAATTGAACGCCAACCGAACCACAACGCTAAGTAACCGCCAATCATCGGAGCAACCAATGGCGCAACTGTCATCACCAAAGTAACGAAAGACATGGTTCTTGCGAAATCTTCACGATCGAACATATCTCTTACCACCGCTTGGATGATAACGGCCGCCGCAGCACCAGCAAAACCTTGAGCGGTACGGATGTAAGTCAGCGCTTCAATGCCATGAGTTGTCGCACTCACCATAGAAGCGATAGCAAACAAGAACACACCAATAAGCAGTACAGGCTTGCGACCATAGCTATCCGCCAACGGGCCATGCAGCAACTGCCCCAGCGCGAAACCTGCGGTATAGGCTGTTAGCGTGATTTGTACCTCACCCGCCGTCACACCAAGATCTTTAGCAATGGTCGGCATCGCTGGCAGATACATATCAATGGCTAGCGGAGTAAGTGCACCAATCGCACCTAGAATCAAAAACAGCACTAAGCCTAATTGAGGTGTTTCTAGTTGGGAGCTTTGGCTCTGTGAGGTCGATGTTTGCATGGTTCTCCGAATGTTCAACTGATAGAGCTAGGGACTAGCGTGAGTACGCGAGTCAAAGATTGGCTGAGACTTTCCTAGTACCAGTCAACATCATCAGCCGACGCTATCCATGGTCGGCTTTACAACGAAAGGGCTATTTCCAGCAAAAGTGGTCTCTTGTTAAGAACAATTTCTTGTTAAGAGCAACTTCTAGCTAAGGACTACTTCCAGATTGAATCGACTTCTTCTTGCGTTAGGTAACGGTATTCACCTAACTCTAAAGATTCGTCCATCTCAATTTCGCCAATACGTTCACGGTGTAGTGCTTCTACCTTGTTACCAAGAGCAGCAAACATACGTTTAACTTGGTGGTATTTGCCTTCGTGAATCGTTAGCAGCACTTCACGCTCTGCACGAACTTCTAGGTGTGCAGGAAGTGTTAGGCCATCTTCGCTCTTAAGCTGGATGCCCTCTTTGAATTTTTCAACGTAATCGTCTTCAACAGGTTCAACCAACCACACACGGTACGTCTTCTCGCACTTGTGCTTTGGCGAAGTGATACGGTGAGACCACTTACCATCGTCTGTAATCAACACAAGACCTGTTGTATCAATATCTAGACGACCAGCAAAGTGCAGCTTGTCCATTTTGATTTCATCAAGTAATTCAAACGCGATACGATTTGCGCCATCTTCATGCGAACAAACAAAGCCTTCTGGCTTATAAAGCATGATGTAACGTGGGCCGTGAACATTCAGTTCATTGCCTTGCCATTCCACAACGCACTCTTCAGTTACCTTGAGTGAGCCGCTTTTTTGAATGACATCATTTACTGTCACTGCCTTGGATTTTAATAAGTGTGTTGCTTCTCTTCGAGTGACGCCTAATGCATCGCACAGAAATTTATCTAAACGCATGAATACCTCAACTAATCTAAGTCGGGTATTATAGTCACCTTTGCTCAATTAGTTGAGCTATTTCACACTATTTGTTTTCCTTCTTACAAGACGCGATATGTATACACTCCGCCCGTACCAAGCTGATTCTGTAAAATCAGTGATTCATTACTTCAGAAAACACCAAACTCCGGCAGTGCTCGTGCTTCCGACAGGTGCAGGAAAAAGCCTTGTGATTGCAGAGTTAGCAAGGCTTGCGAAAGGTCGAGTGTTGGTGCTTGCTCACGTAAAAGAGTTGGTTGAACAGAACCATGAAAAGTATGAAGGTTACGGGCTGAAAGGCTCGATTTTCTCTGCGGGTTTAGGACGCAAAGAGACCGACCAACAAGTCGTGTTTGCTTCGGTGCAATCTGTGGTGCGAAATCTCGATTCATTCTCTAACCAATTTTCGCTGTTGGTTATCGACGAATGCCACCGTGTTCCCGATGAAAAGACCAGTAGTTATCAGAAAGTCATCACTCACTTACGCGAGAATAATTCGGGCATCAAGGTGCTTGGATTAACAGCGACCCCATATCGTCTTGGGATGGGTTGGATTTATCAATACCACACTCGCGGTCAAGTGCGTTCAGATGAGCCACGTTTCTTCCGCGACTGTATCTTTGAGCTGCCGATTCGTTACCTGCTCGATGAAGGTTTCTTAACTCCTGCACGCATGATTGATGCACCCGTGTTGAGCTATGACTTTTCGCAGTTAAAGCCCGCGAGCACTGGTCGCTACAAAGAAGCAGAACTCGACATGGTGATCGAGCAATCGAAACGAGCGACCCCACAGATTGTCGATCAGATTATTCACCTAGCCCAAGATAAACTAGGCATCATGGTATTCGCTGCGACCGTTCGACACGCGCAAGAGATCCTCGGCTTATTGCCAGAAGGTGAAGCTTCAATTGTGATTGGTGATACACCAACTCTCGAACGTGACCAAATTATCAGCGACTTCAAAGAACGTAAAATCAAGTTTTTGGTTAACGTATCGGTATTAACCACAGGTTTTGATGCGCCACACGTCGATTTAATCGCGATTTTGCGCCCGACAGAATCCATCAGTTTGTATCAACAAATCGTTGGCCGTGGCTTACGCCTATCTCCGGGTAAAAAAGAGTGTTTGGTGCTCGACTATGCGGGCAACAGTTACGACCTCTACCAACCTGAGGTTGGCGACCCTAAACCCGATTCAGACAGTGAAATCATCACCATCCCTTGCCCTGCGTGCGGCTTCAATAATAACTTTTGGGGCAAGCTAGACAGCAATGGCTTCTTGCTTGAGCACTTTGGGCGCAAATGCCAAGGCTACTTTACCGATGAAGACACGGGCGAGCGCGAGCACTGTAATTATCGCTTCCGAGCGAAATATTGCGGTGAATGTGGTGCTGATAATGACATTGCTGCGCGCATTTGTCATGAGTGCGATGCAACCTTAGTCGACCCAGACAAAAAGCTAAAAGAAGCACTGAACCTAAAAGATGCCTTGGTATTTGAATGCTTGGAAATGGACCTCAACGTGCTTAAAGACGAGAAAGGTAAATCACAACTTAAGGTCACCTATCGCGGAGAAAACCAAGCGCAAGTGCATGAGTTTTGGTCATTAACCAGCAAAAAGCAGAAGCAGAACTTCAAAGACCAGTTTGTTCGCCCTCACCTTGCAGACAGACATCGCCCTTTCGAAGAAGCCTCACCGACGAAAGTGGTTGCTCACCAACATAGATTCCGCCCACCTCAATTCGTGATTGCCCGTAAAGTCGGACGCTTTTGGAAAATGAGAGACAAGATATTCGAAGACGAACTACAGCAGCGTTAAGGTTAAGAATAAAAGTAAGTCTTACGTTCTTAACACTCGGCAATTAATCTTATGTATTAAAGCCTGCGCCATTTAAGCGTTAAGTTTTTCGGTATCAAATTCTCATTATTAATCAGGTTCACTTTCTGTTCAGAATTACTTTTTTATACTGAACGCTATCAACCTTCTCTAGGATTCGCTATGTTTAGTAAAGCTATGATTTCTTTGTTTTCTATAAGCTTAGGCTTATTTGTTTCTGCTGGCGCATGGGCTGACTCACATCATAATGGTCATGAATTAGTGCAGGACGTTCATAAAGCAGGAACCAGCATCGAATTTGAAGAAGATCAAGACGAAGTCTATGAAGCCGTACGAGAAGGCTACATTCGCCCTTTCTCAGAAATGTATGCGGCGGTTGAAAACGATCTTCATGGCAGAATCATTAAAGTAGAACTAGAAGAAGATGACGACATTTGGGTGTATGAACTAAAAATCAATTACCAAAACAACATCATCAAAGTCGAATACAACGCTGAGACGTTAGAAATGCTTATGATCAAAGGCCGCAACTTTAAAGACGCAATTAAACACGGCGACTAGTTACGTACGGCGAAGAGCTAAGCACGACGAACAGTCATTAGAAGAAATTAGAAGAACAATTATGAAAATTTTAGTCGTTGAAGATGAGCCTCGTTTGGGCCAACAAATTATTGAAACACTTGAGGGGGCCGACTGGGTTCCAGAGCTCTCTCAAGATGGTATCGACGCACTCTACCGTGCAACGTCAGAAGAATGGGACGCGATTGTCCTCGATTTAGGTTTACCTAAGCTTGACGGCCTAACGGTATTAAAAGGCATTCGAGACGAAAACATCAACACGCCAGTGATTATCTTAAGTGCTCGTGACACGCTAACTCAACGTGTTGAGGGCTTGAACGCCGGTGCTGATGACTACCTAACTAAGCCATTTGAGATGGTCGAGCTGATTGCCCGTATCCGAGCTCAACTGCGCCGAGCATCAGGCAGTGCTGCTCCGATACTTCAAATCGGTGATCTAAGCCTAGACACACGCAGTTCTAAAGTGTTGTGGCAAGGTCAAGCAGTTAGCCTCACGGCGCTGGAATATAAAGTTGTCGCGTACTTCATGCATAACCAAAACAAGGTTATCTCGCGCACTGAGTTGGTTGAGCATATCTACAAGCAAGACTTCGACCGCGACTCGAACACGGTTGAAGTTTTTATCGGTCGTATTCGTAAGAAGATCGCACCTAAGATCATCAAAACCGTTCGTGGCCTTGGCTACCAACTGAATGCTGAATAATGCTGTATTTAATTAAGCTAAGAGCAATCTCCAATTAGTGGACAGCCTGTGCTGATCGTCGTTGTTCTCATAGCAAGATGAGCAAAGACAGGCTGGTAACGTATGAATCTAAAAAAACGAACACTTAAAAACGTCAGTCTAAAAAGCCGCTTGCTCCTTGCTGCGGCTTTTTGGCTAGGTGCGATGATATTAGCGGCTGGTGTCGGGATTCCGAAACTGGTTAACGACTACCTAGTCGATGACATGAAGCAGCAGCTTGGCTTAACCATGGATGAGTTAACCGCCAATATCGAAACCAATGACAGTGGTAACCTGATCATGGCAGAGCGTCTGTCTGATCCTAGGTTCAACCAGCCCTACAGTGGTATTTATTGGCGCGCCGCTACCCAAGAGCAGATCATTCGATCTCGCTCGCTATGGGATAAAGACCTCACCATCAAGCGTTCACCGATTCACACATCAGTCAAAGGGCCAGAGAAAGAAAAGCTGATTTACATCGAGCAAGATATCTACCTGCCTGAACTGAGCGACCCTGTCACGATCACCATTGGTATTGATGAAGATCCATTAGAATCCACACTGACAGAGCTTACTGGTCAAGTCTGGTTGATCCTAATGTTGCTGTTTGTTGGCGTGCTGATGTTGATCGGTATTCAAGTCAGTTGGTCGTTATTACCGCTCAGCAAGATGCAACGCGAACTGGTAATGCTAAGAAACGGCGAGCAACAAGGGTTAAGCGATAACTACCCGAAAGAGGTTTCTCCATTAGTCTCTGACCTCAATGCCCTGCTCTTTCACTATCAAGAGTTATTAGAACGAGCTCGTAACCACGCGGGTAACTTATCTCATGCGTTGAAAACACCGCTTTCAGTTCTAAAAAATGAGATAGAGCGACTTCCAGAGGATGACAAGGCACTGCTGCAACAGCCCATTCATCAGATTCAAAGCCAAATTGATTATCACCTTGGCCGCGCTCGTATGGCAGGTGCAATGAACATTCTTTCGGTGAAGTCTTCACCTTGTGAGCGTGTCGAAGCTATCTCAATGGCGTTTGATAAAGTCTACGCTGCCAATGAAGTCACCATGATTAACGAGCTAGACTCTGAGATTGAAGTGGCAGTAGAAAAAACCGACCTTGATGAAATGGTCGGCAACCTACTCGAGAACAGTTACAAGTGGGCGGGCAGCATTATTCGCGTCCATGCAAATGAACTCGACGATGGCAACATAGAGTTGGTGATTGAAGATGATGGCCAAGGCATTCCTGAAGAGAAGCTTGAGCAAGTGACCAAACGTGGCGTCCGACTTGATGAAACCACACCAGGAACAGGCTTAGGGCTTAATATCGTAAATGAAATGGCACACAGTTACCGAGGCAGCCTAACGCTCAGCAAGAGCTCAATGGGCGGCTTAAAAGCTTCTCTGGTGCTTAAAGTAAGTAAAGGCTGAACAAGCTAAGTAAAAGTTAAACACAATAAGCCCTAACGTAATGCTAGGGCTTAATTCTATCGACCTTATATACAACTCTATATATCGTTCACAGCAACATCCAAAGTTTGTGAATTATCACTAAGGGTCGTTGCTCCAATCGTTAATACCCGGCCATCAGTGTAATAGTCATGATCGTCATTGATCACTTCCACCGTTGCTAATTGGTACTTGTCTAACTCGATGTCTGGTAGTAACGTTCGTATCTGATTAGCAAGCCGATCTCGCTCTTCATCAACATTAGGGTCAATGTTATGAAGCACGGTCACAATGCCTGAGTAAGGCGTGACTTTAAGGCCATCATCATAGCTAATTGCGCCTAACCACTGAGGCTGGTTAGTTTTAATATCAACACCTGCACGCCACCAACGAATATGGCTGCGCTTCATCAGGTTACCCGGCAATTGAAAAGCCATATCTTGCGGCTTGTCTCGCCAATATAAATCAGACACTGGCGGCGTTTTTTCTCTAAGCAATGCGAGATAACCACCCCATTCAATCTCATTTCGAGAGAAGGTTTGATTCTCTATCCAGCCTAATTGCTTCATTAAGTCTCTTGGGGTTGCTCCAACATAAATTACGTTGATCGCTTGCGCCGAGTAGAACGAAGATTTACCGGGGAACGCTTTATAGGTAACCGAGTTCCAGTCGACTTTGTTTATTTGAGCCGTCTCTGGTTGATTCTGAAAGTCATCCGCTTTCCAGAAAAAGTGAGCGTAGTTCGCAAACAATACCCACGCCAACAACAGCGCACTAGACTTAAGTACTAAGCATCGCCACTTCATTCGGTAACCGATAATGGTGAAGACTAATACCGCGAACACACCAACGATCAAGCTATTATGCTCCGAGATAAATATCTTAAGGCTATTAAGCCACGGGAAGTTTTCAACGCCGTGCGCCAGTAACATGCCCCAAGCAATGAACTGCCCTCCACCAAGGGCCAAACCGATAAACGCCAACACACTAAAATTACGCCACGGTACACGATGCGAGCCAGCTATAAATGGCACAACCCAAGCGATAGGCCCTAATAAACGAGCAAAAAGAATGATGTATGTGCCTTTGCGAGCAACCAGATAGCGGCAGCGCGCAATTAATCTTTTGGTTTTAGGGCGAAACTTAATGAGCCTTCGTTGCACCTTAACACCGTATTTATAACCAATGAAATAACTGAGTTGATCACCAAGCAAACCACCTAGCATCACCAAAACCAACGCCATCCATGCACCTGAATACAGTTGAAAGCCCGCTGCGATAAAGAACGGCTCTCCCGGTACAAATAGGTTTGGGCCAATGAGAGCATCACCCAATGCTCCCAGAAACAACCCTAGTCCATCAAACATAACAACCTCAACGCTTACTGTTCTTTGTAGTGACCAAACTTGTAGTTCATCTCGTTATTACGCATTTCTCCTTTAAAGAAGCGTCTTACATTGGCTTTAAGATAAGTAGAGCCTGTCTTCACAACGCCATCTTGGTCTAAGCGACGTGGGTCAAAACCAAAAGTCATATTTAGGAATCTAAATCGCCATGTTTTGCTCGCACGTTTTACGTAGTCACAATCTTCACACAGGACGATCTCTTCATCAAAACCGCCGATCTCATCATGCGCCCGTTTAGTCGAGAAAATACATGCGCCAATCGCCGTCGGGAAAAAGAACTGAGTAGTAAACAAGCCTGCGTTAAATAGCCCGTAACCAAACTTGTGTACAAGCGGCAAACCTTTCGAACTCATGTACACACCCGCCACTTCAAGCTTCTTCTCTTCTAGTTCATAAAGCGCTTTCGCAAGGAAGTTTCGAGGCAAGCTCACGTCAGCATCTAAGAAAAGGATTCGGTTGTATTGCGCCAATGAAGCACCCGTGTTTCGGCCAAGGCTCACACCACGGTTTTCCATGTGATGCACCGTTAATTTTGGCAACGCGTTTTCATAAGCTTGCGCCACTTCTCTGGTGTTATCTTCACTGTTCGAGTCGACAACAATCACTTCAAACTCTTGGTGGGTTTGCACGCTCAACTCTTCCATTAAGCGGCTAATGCGTTTCTCTTCGTTTAGCGTAATTACGACAATGCTTACCGGTTTCATATTTTCACCTATTCATTCTGCTGTTTAATTAACACTAAGATTAACGAACTAAGACTTAACCAAGTCTTAGGCAAACATTCATTTTCCGTTCATTAACTTGATGATTTAGCAGTGATATAAATAGATAAGGATTGCGATGTAAAAGGGAGTAAAATGCGCTAAACAAGCGTTAGCGAACGTTTTATCTCCAAACGAACCCATTATCGAAGGAAATTCACTTTGAGATGGGCTTCTGACTTGCTCATATTGGAATGTGATGTTAGTATCCGCGCTCGCTTAAGCATGAACTTTTATGTTTAAGCATTACCACACACTCAAGGTCGCATTGAGGTGTGAAGTTAATTTTTACTAATTTGAGAGTAAAACTATGAAATTTGAAGCAGTAGTACGTACTGAACTAGGTAAAGGTGCGAGCCGCCGCCTACGTCACGCTGGTAAATTCCCAGCTGTAATCTACGGTGGCGAAGCTGAAGCTGTAGCTATCGAACTTGTTCACGCTGACGTGATCAACCAAATGGACAAGCCTGAATTCTACGAAGCAATCACTCTACTGATTGACGGCGCAGAAGTTAAGGTTAAGCCACAAGACGTTCAACGTCACGCGTTCAAGCCAAAAGTTGAGCACATGGACTTCATCCGCATCTAATTCCCTACCAAGGAATAAGATTGGATTAATCCAGCCTTCTGCATAGAAAAGATAATCGATCTTACCAGTCGAGAAATCTAGAAATTCGAAACCCCGATGCTACCAACATCGGGGTTTCACCGTTTTTGAGCCCTCAAAAAACGTCCAAAACATCTTATCGAATCCAAACTAAAGATACCTACCCACGCGCTCTACTTCTTTCAAAGCAATACCATCGGCTGCTATACCAACAGGAGCTGAACCTAGTGAATACCACTTAACATCATCAGTCTCTTGAGCGGTGATATCTCCTTTCCAGTCACTCACGATAAAATAATGAATCAACTGAAGTTCCTTCGTAGGATGGTAAAGCGAACACAAGTATTGGTAATCAATCGGAACAACATTAAGCTCTTCATCAAGTTCACGAAACAGCGCCTGAACCTGGTTTTCACCGTGTTCAATATGGCCGCCAGGTATAGTGATTAAACCGGGATCGGTCTCCCTAGACTCACTACGCTTTTCTAGTAATACCTGCGATTCCTTCAGCATGATAAAAGAAACACACTCGTGGACATCCATCTAATTTTCCTAAAGCCGTTACAAAGGTAGTTAAGTTTGTTGTTCTAGCTTGTGTTAATGCTTAATTTACAACAAGCTTTTTACTCAGCCTTTCATACAATTCAAAAGCTTCTGTTTTAGATATCAAATTTCCGAGAACGTATTGATGAGCTAGCTCAATATCGTCGCTTTGATTGGAGTAATAGCGCTTGGCGACTGCAGCACACTGGCTCAGGTTGGTGTACCAGCTGCCGTCTTGCTCAGCCACAAAGTAATACGCAACTCGAACCAACTTCTTTCCAATCACCTTAGCGACATCCGCATCAGTCATTGTTTTGAAACTCGAGGGCATTTGCTCAAGAAAAGTAGACAAGTCACCATTGAGAGCTTGAGCGATTTCAATGCTTGGTTTGTATAGTGGGAACTCATTAGATAAATCATTCCCCCAAACACAACAGCAGCAATGCTTGAGCCAAAACTGCCAATGGAATTCTTCGTTGGGCTGCAGAACCTCTGAGAGATACCCTGGATCAATATCAAGCTTAGTCACTTGCGGATAGGTTTGGGGTATGGTGCCGGAAAGTAGGTTAAATACTTCCTTTTCTCTCTGACCAACAGGCGTAGCGAGTACGATAGAAACATCCAAATCAGAGCGACCAACAATGGCCGTTCCTCCAGGCACGCTTCCATACAAGTAGATACCATCAACTTGACTTGGAAGTTCTCTTAGCAACGAATCAACGACTGCTGACACCACTTCTTGAAATTCAGGCGCAATGTTCTTTGGCGAATAAAGATTTTGAATGAACCCTTCTCGATCGAGCCCTCTATCTAGCTTCTGCATACCACTTTCCATCACTAAGCCTTTTTCCAATCAGAACGTAGAACCGCCAACACAACTGTATCCCACCATTGACCTTTGAAGAATCGATGATCTTTAAAACACGCTTCTTGTTTCATTCCTAATGACTTACATAATTTAATCGCAGCCAAGTTCTTGCTGATGGTTTCAGCGTAGATACGGTGTATGCCTAACTCTGAGAAACCAAAATCAGCGAGGGCTTCAGAAGCTTCTATAGAAAGCCCTTTTCCCTGAATTTCCCTTGAGAAAGCACAGCCCATTGAAGCTTGTTTATCGCGTTCAAGACGTAAACAAACGGTTCCAATAAACTTCCCCGAATCTTTGCTTTCAACCGCTAGCTGATAGGACTGGCGTGGTACTTCCAAAGCCTGTGCAACAAACAACTGGGTTAGCTCTCGATATTTGTTAGGTTCACAATCACTTTCATCATAGAAACGCTGATACTTAGCGTCTTGAGACATCGCAACAAAGGCACACTCGTCTTCGAGACTCATATCTCGAAGAATCAACCTGTCAGTTTCCAGCTTAAACATCAAAATTCCTTTTTATCTTATAGCCTTGAAAGGAAAAGTCTCGGAGGTGTTTACTCGTATACTTTCCCGTTATGCTTCAACCAACCATGAGTGTGATGATTACGAGGGTCTTTGTGCGTCCAGTGCATTACGCCACCTTTCTTGTTCCATTCATATTCACCATAAAATTCAACTCGATCGCCCTTTGCCAGTCCCTGAACACGAGGCGCTAAGTCAATATTATGTGCGACTAACAAGGTTTGTCCGCTATCGAGTCGCAAAATGAATTTCTGATGTCGAGAGCCTTTATTATCATCAGGAAGTACTCGATACACCGTACCCGATCCGCGCACCTGAACGTCGCTTTGGTGATTTTCGTAAGCTTGCTTAAGTCGCGTATCATTCGCTTGAACATGACTGATGCCGAAGCTAAGCAGCACTATAAGTAGAGCGAAAAATTGTTTCATTCCTTTCATTTCCCATATCTGTGTGTTGATTTGGGATACTGGTTGGGCATCCCCTCTTTTAACGATGCTTGTACTGAGTCGGACAATAACCTCTCGAAACGTCCGAACTGCGCAGTTTTACATGCTTGGTCGAGCGCCCAGAAACACGTGAGCGCCACAGCTTAAAACTGCCAAGCTTGAGATGGCTACGCATAAAACGAATCACTTGCGATTCATTCAAACCAAATTGCTGTTCTATTGCTTCAAACGGCGTTCTGTCTTCCCACGCCATTTCAATAATTCTTGATTCATTCTCTTTGGATAACATCATACATATTCTTCCTTAATAAACTGGGAGAAATACGCTCGTTCCAAATTTAAAGATCACAGGACAAACACTTTGAATTGAACGCGTTATAACGTTCGATAAAACAACAGGCTACCAACTAGGCAATCATGGGGTTAAATAAGCTTGTGCGAACTCTCTAAGCACTCTTGCATTATTGTGGTGTTTGCTATCTCCGCATTTTATGCCATCTACTCTGATGTCCGGGCTGGAATATGCAGGTATAACATCTCGCTCATAAGACATCACTGTCCCTCTGTCAGCACAAATTGCACCGAAGGAATATTGAGGAGCTCTTGGATACGTTCCAGAAATGTAACTTTCGATACTATCAAAATCTTTCAATAACGTTTTATAGTCATGATTAGCACCACTTAAATGGCCAATTTCATGCTCCATTAAGTAATCAGGGCAGTTTATCGCTAAAGAAAAAAAGTAGGATACCGAAGAAGACATACCACAATAATCAGACTCAAAGCTAAAATTATAATTAGAAAATACTATCCCAGTAAAAATGGGGACGCCGTCTTCTGTTGTTTCTGGAATCGGTTCTTCCATCGAGAGTTTTAATAACCTCTCTGCTGCGCCCAAATCTTGAAACCAAAGGCTGTCGATTTCAGACGTATAAGTCACCTTGGTGACTTTTCTCGTCATAGGGACGCAGGAGTTTTTTAACACCAGATTCGAATAGCTTTCCCATGTCGCTATTTTAGAGGCTATAAATGCTTTGGAATATTCATCTAACACCGATTCATCAACATAAAGGTGGATTTCTGTATTCAAAACCTCGCTCTGTACACAATTAGGAAACTCGATGCTTTGAGCATTGGAGAGTCGACTATTGCTCAACACTATAATCAAAACACAACCAACTAACTGGATGAGCCTTTTAAAAGAACTCTCACTGACTCGTGTATTCATTTCCACCCTCTCCCTATATTCAAAACCACAAAGAGCATCAAAAACGCCGTGACTTAAGATTCATATCAACCCCCATTACACATATAAGCATTGGCCTCTCAAAGTAACCTGCACTACCTGTGTTTTTCAGAAAATAAAAAGCTCGCCATACAATGACGAGCCTTGTTGATTATGGGAGCTTAACGCTTATAAGACCTTAACCTTAACAGATCTAGCCACTAAGACAGCTGATCGCGTAAAGCCAATTCAACGTTTTTCAACACTTTGAACTCTTCTCGAGTACAACCGCGTGCCACGGAAACCCAATGGTCGCCAGTTTCATCGGCTCCTTTAAACTCTGCACGCAACTCATATCTTCGCCATGTAACAAACGCCAAGATAAAGGTCAGTGCAAGCATCGGTAAACCGAACTGAGGAACAAATGCCCAAGTCGCAGCCGAGAGAACTAAAGCCAACGAAACAATATTGATTGCGTTTTCTTTAAGACCCAATTGGCGAATTTCTAACTGTTTGATTTTACGTAAGCTGTACACATCTTTCTTAACTCGGAGTTCGTTAGAGCTCACCAGAAAATCTGATGCTTTGTATGACCTACGAAGTCGCACTAAATTCGCTAACCTGTTGCGTGTTTGGTTCTTATTCATCGCCTTTCTCCATGTTATTTAAAGGTTAGTAAAAACTAATATAATCATGAAGTTAATGAACGAATGCTTGTTTTATAAATCAAACCAATATTAAAATCAAGCCTATGCAATTAATAACAATTATAACAACACCACTTAGCATATAAAATTCAAATAAAAAGAAGGCTTATTGAGGAGTCTATTCATCGTAAATCGATGTACTTTAGTTAAGTGAGATATAGGCCGATAATATTTCCAATAACCGACCAAACATACCAAACGGCGGGCATAATTCCTCCTGCTTTGTAACCACTTATTTCAACGCGATTTTTGCGACAAACTTCGTGTTCAAGGAATGCTGAACAGTGGTCACATAACGCTCCACTTGTCATAGGTCGTATAACTCCCTTGCCCACCATCCATCCGGCTTTTAAATACCTGAATCACTCAATTGAACATATCAATATAGCTTATCGATTAAGCGATTGATCTCATAATGTAGAGTCTGTACGCTTACACTATGCACACGGTTACCTAATGGAGATCACGATGAACGAACTACTGACATGCGCTATGGAACAGAAACAACGAACAACGGTGACGAGTTTATTCGCAAGAAATGGATTTAAGATCGCAACGACTGACTTTGATGATGTGACTTTCGAAAGTGAAAATGTGTTGGTCAACGTTCGATTTGATTCCTCTTCTAACGTTGAATCGATTTCAACTCTAAACAACTAACGAGCTCACAAGCAGGTCGCTAAAATAATTGAATGGCCAACATTCGAGTCATTTTAGCGTATCTTGCAACCTGCCCTTTTCTACTTCATCCCCATCCTCTTCTCTTCCAAAAGCCACCGAGTGACAATTAAATCAATGACTCGCAATTCCATGAACTTGGCTTATATTTATTAGGGCGTGTTGATCTTTGCTGTACATTTCGCGTTCAACAATACATCGGTAGCCA
>NZ_JBFSUV010000030.1:0-65323 GCF_041467515.1 Vibrio sp. 10N.247.311.12 | reverse complement strand
TACCTTGGAACTTCAAACACTGACAAGTCGCCCCGTGGGTTCATGGGGCGGATACCTTTCTTATGAGGTAAGCAAAATGAGTTACGAAGTAGTCAAATTAGCGTGTAAAAATCTGTCCCAACTGGAAAAATGAAGTTGGCCCAGTATTTAATCCAAACACGGTGGAAGCGATGAAGAAAGATAAGCCCAAGGTTTAAATTAAGCCATCGGAAAAGCAATCAAAGGCTGATGTTATTGCTACCGTCCAAGAGCGTGTTCAGAAAAGTAAACCATCAAAGGTGTGAATTACATAACGCAAGAATCTAATAACTTCTTATATTCGGAGTTTGATAGAGTTGAGTTATTAAGATCAGTTCTAGACAATAGAGTAAGAAGAGATCTTTGCTCACTTGCATGTCGACCACCTTTGAATGCGGACTCTCGGAATGATTTAAGTGTTAAGAAGTCGATTCGTCGCATAAAGTCATTCACTTGTCGATCAGGATCGCCACTCGCGCCGAACCCATACATTGTTGACAGAATTTTGAGGCTGTCGCTAAACACTTCATCGTTAACGCTCGAAACCCTTTGCAGGCAGATCTGATCTATGTTCTTTGGGTTACCTTCGATTAACGAGTGACCTATCATTGTTGGTAAGATAGATCTCCGTGTAGATTCGGCAGTTATTGAGTGAGGTAGTTCTGGCAAAAAACCAAAACCATTTCCGGTGTAGTTTATCCCAACAAGCTCATCATGATGAACGACCCAAGGTTCGTTTACGGCGATACTAGTGCAAAGTATAGCGGCGGCGACAGATAGAGAGCCGACAGCCACTCTAATTGCATTTGATAGCTTAAATTCCATGTTTTTCTCCAGTTTTGCTTAATACTTGTACCAGTTCTTGCCTACGAACCTAAAGTGGTGTCGAGGAACGTGCAGTCTGCTCACATGATGAGTATTTTTGATCATGTATTTAACCCAATACTCTTTGTAAGCCCTGTAGTATTTAATTGTATCGTGGTAGTTATGGAAGTAAGTTCGTGGCTTACCAGTTCGATACAGAAAGTATTTACTGACATCTATGCCTCTTGATGTCGTTTGTGTGTGAAAGGCTGATATAGACTCTAACGGCGTGCCGATAATTGCAGCTACGGGCGCTGAAACATATGGCAAATATGACTCAAGCTCTTCAAATACAAGGTATGTGAAGCTGGTATGCAGCTTATCGACATCAATAACGCCATCAAGTCGATACTTCATATCTACAGTATGGAGAAGCCTAATAAAGACGATCATTGCATCAGCATCACTTTCCACCTGCTTGATGAGATCTTCTCTCATCGTGGTTCCAGCCACTCCTCCTGTCTTGAAAGAGTCCCACTCAATGGGTCTGGAGCGGAGGTTTGAGTTAAACTTGCGCTGTTTAATGTGGTCGAAATCAAAACTCTTGATATTTTCACGACTAGGGAGCAGTGTGCTGTTTTTCCACTCGATAACATCCTTTATGGCATCGTAATGGCTTCTTGATTGTGCAAAATTGGTGTACCTGTACTCTTTAAACACATAAGTGCCCATAATGCTTCCAATTCCTAGCGCAAGACCAGCATAGATTGCTGCAGCGCGTAATTTATATAAAACTTTCAAAAAAGAACCTTCCAAAATAATGAAGTTATTGCATAACAATCTAAAAATTTGACATTAATATATCAATAGAGGTGGCCGCCAATGGTTCGACACATAAGCGAATTCCTGAAGTAATAAATCCAGCTTATGCGGTGTATCTTGCCCTATAGAAGTAAGCTTAATCCTATTGGATAATTTGATTATGTTTATAAAAAATCATCAAGTTTAAGTGGATGCACATCTTTCCATATGATTCTGTGAAAAACCAACTAACAAGACAGTAAAACCCACAAATTCAATATCTTACACGACTTTCCTTACCAAGCCAAGCAAGAACAAACCACAACATCAAGCGAATGGCTCAATTATTAGGTAATACAGAAGTAAGGTTGGAATAAACACTTTCAAGGCAATACCGATCAGAAATCGGAGTGTACTTTCAACAATTCGTTTAGGCATAGAAGTATTGCGGTATTCGGGATACCCAATAACGAAGGAATACTTGCTGACAGCTATAGCCATATTTGCTCAAAACTCAATCAAATATGAATGCAATTTGGAAAAATTATGGGCGAATTTCACAGAGCTTAATCAGGTATAAGAGAGCATGAGTATTTGATGATTAATGTTCAGTACCATCAGAACAGGACACTGAATTAAGTTACTTCCCATAACTATAGTTATTCGTTAAATGCTAACTTAGCAAAAGCTGTAACTCAGAAATGTCCGTGCGACCTGAAGTCGTATGAAGCGTTGTTCACCGCTTTATGAGCGAACCGTCTGTATCACCAGATGAACCTACGAGCCTGAATAAAGCAGCGGCTCGGACAATGTAACGAAACTTGGCCATTGGGCTGATTGGGAAAAGAATCGTGAGATGACGTTCCTCCTGAAAACGACAATTCGGGTAAGTGATAGGTAGTCAGTATGATGAACGTATGTGAATCCATTCAGTGCGACATGAAGTCGTATGAATCGTTGTTCGCCACGAAAAGAGCGAACCATTTGTATCACCAAATGACCCTACGGCTCTGAATAAAGAAGCGAGCCTGACAATGTAACAAAGTCTATCTGATGGACGGGAACTGAATCGCGAGAGGAAGCTCCTCCTGATAACCACATAAATCGGGTAAGTGCTAGGGAGTCAGTATGATGAACAGAAGTGAATCCACGTCAGATGCGTAATTTCACAAGCAGCGGAAGTGGTTTAGACGCTGTAGCTAAATAAGCAACGAGAGTAGGAAAGAAGTTTGTGTGTATTCTTTCGTGATCGAAATGCTCTCCGCATTATAGTGGGCATCTACCCTGACATTACGAGACATACGGAACATGGTAAGCCTGTATCACTCCCTCTGGGAAAGCCTATGTGGCCGATAGTGATGCAGGTAAAGGAGGTTGGAGAAAGCGAAAGCTGGATTGTAATGATGCAGATACAGGCACATGCCTGATCACGAAAGTGAGCCCACTTCCAACTGGTCTCCCGTTGCGAGAGAGTTTGAAGAACTTTATTAAGGAAGAAAAGCAAATGATGATTTCGAACGAGATTAGTGCATCTTCTGACAGTGCACAATGGCAATCCATTAACTGGAAGGCTGTGGAGGCGCATGTCTTAAAGCTCCAAATGCGTATCGCAAAGGCAACTAGAGAAGGGTTTCACGGTTGGCAGAAAATCATGAACATGGACTGTCACTTCAATCTGTTCCAGATAGCGAAAGTGCCCATCGAACGACACGTGAAAATCAGGAGTGCAGCGACCCCTTTTGACCCTCAATACCAAGAATACTTGGCGAAGAGAAAACCCAAAAGGCTAGCTCGTAACTCTTGGAAAGAGCCTGTCTTGACTGCGTCATAAGTTGCTGGGTATCAATGATGCCTTAGTGGAGGCTTGAGCCGTATGCAGTGAAAGTTGCACGTACGGTTCTTAGAGGGGCGGCACTTGGTAACAATTGTCGTCTACTCGACAATAGTTACTTAGGACAAACCAACATACTACAATAGGAAATTTTTCCGGCTTAGTTATTCGTTATCTTCACTCAATGCAAATTTGATCTCGTCAGAAGAGAACCCCTTTCGACTTAGCATCGCGTAAGCCTTAGAGCGTTCTTTATGATCGTTTAGGTCATAAGGCTTCTTCTGCAACTGTTCTAAACAAGAAGAATAGAAATCTAGCTGCTCTTCATTAATCAATCGGTCGATGAGCGATGACAGCTCACTTGTGTCGATTTGTCGTTGTCTAAGTTCTTGCTGAATGGCGGTCAGGCCCTTGCCTTTACGAGCATACTTGAGCACCTCTTTTTCCAAATCGGCTTTCTCGGCCTTAATTTGAATGTTACTTTTCAGTTGATGCGCTTGTGGGTGCTGGTCAATCGCTACCTTAACTTGTTGATAGCTAAAGCCACGCTTTTGCAGTGTCGCAACCAGCTTTTCACGGCTCATGGTAAAGCTTGAATAGTAGTGGTTGATTCGGTCTATCAAGATGGTTTGTTCATCAATAGACTTTTCGAACGACACTTTATGGATTGCATCAGAAATCACTGAATCGGTCAGCCCCTTCTTCTTCAGTTTTTCGACAATGTATCGAGAACCGAATTCACCAGAGAAAGCTTGTTCCACGAATTGTTCTGCAAACACTTGGTCAGACTTGAGATACCCGAAGCCTTTCAATGTCCCTAGAGTTTCATCGATCCATTCTTGATTGTCGGTTTTCACTTTGAGCTTCGCCACTAACTCGCTTTCCGTCATGTCTCTCTGAGTTAAATGCCACATCGCAGAGTTCATAACACTTTCAATTCGCGTCGCTTTTCTTACCGTTGTATTTCTAGTATTCGTTTTTTGCTGTGAATCGTCCATTCGATTTCAACTTTCCAGATTAAGCCTACCCCATCATAACGTAATTCTAAGGTGGTTGAGTGACATAAAAGAATGAAGCTCAACATAAGCGGCAGCCAATAAAAATGGACGCTTGTTCAGCGTCCATTTGATATCACATTAAGAATGATGGCTCTAAGCCATGCTTAGCTTTTTCGTAATAGCTTTTCATACTAGATCTTTCGTTTAGTTCTCTTCGTGATTGTAAATATGTACATCTCGTTGAGGGAATGGAATCGTGATGCCTTCTTCATCGAAGCGTTTCTTCACGGTTTCCGTTACATCCCAGTACACATCCCAATAGTCATCAGTCTTAACCCAAGGTCGAACTACGAAATCAACAGAAGACGTATTCAAGGTATGAAGCTTGATCATATGCTCTGGTTTTTTCAACACTAGAGGGTGTGCAAGAATGATGTCGTTCAATACCGCTTTCGCTTTATCGATATCATCTGAATAACCAATACCGAAAACCATATCAACACGTCTTACACGTTCTGCCGTGATGTTGTTGATCACGTCACCCCAAATCTTGTTGTTTGGGATCACCAAGCGTTGGTTATCAATGGTTTGAACAGTCGTCGATACTAAGCTCATGTCTTTTACCGTGCCTTGCACGCCTGCCACTTTAACCATGTCACCGACGTCATAAGGACGGTAGATCAAGATCATCAAACCCGATGCAAAGTTAGATAGTGTGTCTTGCAATGCGAAACCAATGATGACACCGGCTACACCGAAACCAGTAAGAAGAGGTGCTAGCTCTATCCCTATTTGAGACAGTGCGATAAGCAAACCAATAAACACGACCGCTTTAGATGCGATGGATACAAAGAAGTCCTGCATCAATACACTGAAGTCCATTTTAGAGTGCGAAACACTCTTACGAACGGTTTTGCGAGCCACGTTAGCAATAAGGCGAGTTACATACAAAATACCGAGAAACAGAGCAAGTTTAACGATAAAAGAAGGGGTATTTTCAAAAGCCCATGAACTGAACGAACGAAGCCAACCATCCAACAGCTCCAGTGCAACATCAACATCCAACACATCGGCGTTAATGTCACCTGTCGTCGCTAGCAAAACACGTTTGTACGAAGTCACATCCACGCCAAACGGTTCCATTAGCGTGATGGTTTCTTCTAAGCTCGCCACCATGACACTGGTTCGCTCACTGAAGCGTTCAAGCTCAGTTTTAATCGTCGCTTTCTCTTCTTCACTTACATAAGATAACCGGCGTTCTAAATCTTGACGTTGTGTATCCGTGTATAGAATTGCATTAGTAAGATATTGAGAACGAGAAACAAGTGCCGTTTTGAGCTCACCTTCAGGAACCGCAACATCAACATCACGCTCTTTCGACCAATCTAATGTCTTAGCAAGCTGCTGATAATAGACATCCATCATTCCGATTCGTTTTTGAATACGCAATTCAAGGCGTTTTTTAGCGTCACCTTCAGCTGAACGGTTTTCTTTACTCATTGAAACGATTTTAGTTTCATTCAACGACAGCAATTTTTGTAGCAGTTCGACCTGCTGAGCAAGAGTGACATCCAGCCCCTCTTTTTTATCTGACGATAGCTGTGAAAAAATCTCTTCGCGTAGGCCCTGATTCTTACGCCTTAAGATATCTTCAAGAAAGGGCTTCTCAGCATCATGCGCCGTTTCTAATGTTGCTAGATCGAGCATTAACTGATCTTGTACTTCTGCGATTTTCTCAACGCTCTGCGCATAACTTCCAAATGCGACAAACGCCAACATTAACAATAGACAACGCCAAACCTTCATCATATTAATTCCTATCACTGTCTAAATTGACCCTATAAATAGTAGTAAAAAGAATATGGATAACAAGCATTTAAACGTATGTTATGTTAAAAATTCGCAAATTATCAGCCTGCTTCTAATATTTGAGAGTTCCAATCCCCTCTTATGACCTGTAGAGTACGCATCCAACAAAGAACAACAGCCAATATCTTCATTCGAGCACAGCACTAAAGCGCCCTAAATACGATGTTGGCTCACAGCAAGAGAGCATAAAAATGAACAACGAACTTGATATTATTGAGTCTCTAGAAGAACTAGAGCAATTCCTAATTTCAGTGGAAGCTGGCGGTTTAGGCCTTGAAGGCGTTGAAGGTGTAGGCATGGCAACCAATAATTCAGATGGTCGTCACTTCGTTGCTGTATTCAATAGCAGCCACAAAGTTCTGCTTGCTCGCTGGATCACCAAAGAGGTGTTTGATAACGGTAAAGACTTGGTACGTAACGGCCCTCGCCGCACTCACTAAGCCTTTCCAATAGCACCAATGATTAAAGCCCAACACGTTCACTGACGATCTGTTGGGCTTTTTTGTATCGCCTGTCCCGTCCTGATAGTTAATAAACCACTCAATACAGAATAATTAGCGATAACTTTCAGTTGTTGTGAACTTTAGCTACAGCTCAATGTCGTATTCGCGTGAATTGGTGTTTATGCGTCTTTTATCGTGTATCTGCCGTTTCCCGCATTTATACATAGTTTCACTTTAACCATTTTATGACTTGTGGCACGAAGAGAACTTATCTAAGCTAACCACAATTCAATGAGCTTGCTTTAACGACTAACAGATTTGATTACTGACTAATTTGCTGAACACATCGCTACTTTTCTTATCCACACAGAACCGCCGACAAAAGCATTCGCTTTGGGCGCTCTTCCTTACCGGACTGGTTATCGTAACTTGTCTGGCGAGCACTCTGGCCGTCAAGAAAGTATCGTTATCTGCATCCGCTAATGGCCAATCAGTCCTAGTTGGCACACAAACTCATACAGAAACCAGTAATCCCCAAACCAACATCGCTTCTTCAGAAAAAATGGCTGCTCTATACGCCAGCGTTTTCGGCTTAGAAGCCTCAAAAATGTTAACGTCCCCCAATTCAAATTCATGCAGCCTAAGTTCGAAAATGCTGACCTTTGCCGCCCCAAAAACCGGCTGGCTGATCCCATTCGTACTTATTATTGCTGTTGCGTTTAACTTACCTCCTCACATCTCGAGATTATCTAGAGACAATCATCGCTCTACTCGACCGACAAAACACCGATTGCATCTAAAGCACTGTATATTTAGAGAGTAAATAACCGGGCTACTACACCCTTTTATTTATTTTTTGGAGATACATTTGTGTACAACACACTACTAACTAAGTTTGTCGATTCATTGGCATTCTCTATGCGTACATGCGCGAAAACCTTAGTCACTGCCCTTTTGGTTATGACGTCATTTACCGCCTTGGCACAGACAACGGGCTGGCTTAGTGTGCCTGAGCATCCGCCTGTTAAAATGCGAATGATGTCGACGGGTGAACAGTCGGATGACGGCTCTAAGATCCAAACCGTGCTCGATGTCGTGCTCGACGGCGACTGGAAAACCTATTGGCGCAGCCCAGGCGAAGGTGGCATTCCGCCAAGCTGGGACTGGTCTGGTTCAACAAACATTGAGTCAGTAGAGTGGCACTGGCCGATACCTAAATACTACGAGCAGCTTGACGTCATGACGTTAGGCTACAAAAAACATGTCAGCTTTCCTGTCACTTTATCCCTGAAAGACAACACGAAGCCTGCGATATTCAGGGCATCGTTTACCTTTCCGTCGTGTACCAATATCTGTGTGTTAACCGATTACGATATCGAACTGCCGATTGACCCACAAACTTTAGCGCTCGATGAAGAAGCGATGTTCTTGTTCAACCAAGGCATGAGCCAATCTCCACGAGAAGCTAATCGCACTTCAGTCAATGGTCTATTTTGGGACAAGAGCAAGCAGCAACTGGTTACTCAGCTGACAAGTAAAAATGGCTGGGATAAGCCGATGGTGTTGATTGACGGGCAAGAAGTGATTGATGACTTCTTCTCTCAACCAAGCGTCCACATCACAGACAATACAATGACGGCCGTATTTGATGTGAGCAACTGGATAGGTGAAGTCGACTTAACGGACCGTAACGTGAGTGTCACCGTTTCAGACACTAATTTCGCCGAAGAGATGACGACCAAAGTTGGCTCAGAACCGATCGCTTACCAAACAAGCAACAACGGCTTTTTGGCGATGATAGGCTTCGCTTTAATTGGTGGTTTGATCCTCAACATCATGCCATGTGTGTTGCCAGTCTTAGGAATGAAATTAAACAGCATCATTCAAAACCAAGGTGCATCTAATCGTCATATTCGACTCTCATTCTTAGCTTCTGCTTCAGGTGTCATTACATCATTTGCGCTGTTAGCCCTAGGTATGACCGCTCTAAAAATGGGTGGTAATGCAATTGGCTGGGGAATCCAGTTCCAAAATGTTTGGTTCATCGGGTTCATGCTGATCATCACTTTGCTGTTTTCGATTAACCTGCTTGGGTTATTCGAATTCAGACTACCATCAGGTTTAAACACCTGGATGGCAACCAAAGGCGATGACTCACATTCAGGCCACTTTGTTCAAGGCATGTTTGCAACGCTGTTAGCAACGCCGTGTAGCGCGCCATTCCTAGGAACCGCTGTCGCGTATGCACTTGGATCAAGCTACCAAGAGTTATGGGCTATCTTCATCACGCTTGGTATCGGTATGAGTGCGCCTTGGTTGATCTTTGCGCTATTCCCAAGCCTAACCAAATTGCTTCCAAAGCCTGGGGCGTGGATGTTCAAAGTTAAGCTGGTATTTGGCTTAATGATGTTCATTACCAGCCTATGGCTAACAAGCCTCCTTAGCCCATTCATTGGTAAATTCCCAACTATCCTGCTGTCGCTATTTATCGTGATTTCAGTATTGATTTGGATTGGCCGTAAGTTGGGTCGCAAGGTGCTTATTCCTATCGTCGCAACCACAACCTTGGTGTTTGGTGCTGCATTGATCGTCGGTAGTGTCACCGCTGATAACTGGGCGACTCCGATTGTTGACGATCTCGCTTGGCAAAAGCTGGATGCGAAGCAAATCCCTCAGCTCGTTGATGAAGGCAAAACGGTGTTTGTTGATGTGACTGCTGATTGGTGTATCACTTGTAAAGCCAACAAGATCGGCGTCATCCTTCAAGACCCTGTCTACAGTCACCTACAGCAAGAAGACATTGTTTTGATGAAAGGTGATTGGACAACACCAAGTGAAAGTGTCACTCAATACTTACAAAGTAATGGGCGATTTGGTGTGCCATTTAATATCGTCTACGGCCCGAGCTATAAAAGCGGTATTCCACTGCCTGTCATTCTCAACAGTGACACTGTCGTTCAAGCCATCGACGCTGCGAGATAACTGATGAAGACTCCCAACAATGAAGATAAATCTAGCACGATTGAAGACGACGCTGTAAAGGGTGAGGCCAAAAAGCCAAGTCGTCTTAAGAAGTGGGGAAAGGAACTGGTTTCAATGATATTGATCGTTGGCGTGGTTTCATTTGCGATGGACTTTTATCACAGCAGAAGCATGCCTCAGGGCGACGCGATTCCAATTGTGGGTCAATCGCTCCAAGGCGAAGATATTGATGTTATCGAGCTAAGCAAAAATGGTAAGCCAGTCATTGTCTATTTTTGGGCGACTTGGTGTGGCGCCTGCAAATTTGTGAGCCCAACCGTCAATAGCTTCAGTGATTCCCATCAGGTGGTTTCGGTCGCTCTATCGTCTGGTCCAGACGAACGTGTCCAGCGCTACTTAGAGGCGAAAGAGTATGACTTCCCTGTGATCAATGATCTCTCTGGATCGATCAGCAGAAGTTGGGGCGTTAATGTCACGCCAAGTATTGTCATCATCAAAGATGGAAAGATTAGCAGTATCGCAACCGGCGTTACATCCCCTATCGGCCTGTGGTTAAGAACCTACTTTGCCTAAATCGCTCACAAAGAAAAACAGAGCAAAGCTAAGTGAATAAACCGACTCAGCCAGTTTAACAAACAATATTAATGTGAGCGCAACCTAATAAGCGCTCACGATTATCACGAATTTGAGAAAAGACAATATGAAAAAGCATCTGATAAGCGCACTGATTATAGGCTCATTAATGAGTACTAATGCCTTCGCAGAATTAAACAAAGAACAAACTCAACAACTTGAAGAAATTAATCAATTCCTGAAGGAAAACCCATCGACGATCTCTGGATTGCATACCAGTTTAGAGCAGTACGTAGCAGGTCAAGAGCAAGCGAAGAAAGCCCAAGCGGAAAGCCATGATTGGTTATACAACAATGACGCTCACCCGATCCTTGGCAATCCAGATGGTAAATCGGTCATCATTAACTTTACCGACTATAACTGCCCTTACTGTAAGCGCTTGGAAAAAGGCTTGGTTCAATTAGCCTCTGAAAACAGCGACATTAAAGTGATCAACGTGTACTTATCGTTTAAGCAACAACAAGTTGCGGGGCTAGACACCAACGCGGCGCTATACGCGATGAAAGTATGGAAAGATAACCCAGAAGCATTCCCTGAAGTTGATAGATTGCTGATGGCGAAAAGCGGTATTCACTCGAAAAGCTCACTAGAAGCCGTTGCCAAGAAGACGGGAACAGAGGCGGAACTAAAAACAACTCAAGAACAAAACCAGGTTCTAACCACTAACCATCAAACGTTCAGTGCACTCGGCTTAACGGGCACTCCAACCATGATGATGAACGGAAATGTTTTACCAGGATATGTGCCTTATGACCGATTAAAAGAGATCGTGGACGACGCTTTTTAATCGACTGTAGATAGAGATAAAAATTCGAAAGAGAAGTGAATAAAAAGCCGACCTGCGTAACTCACAGTCGGCTTTTGATGAGCTTAAGGTAATGTTTTCAATATTATTTTTGAAACAGAAAAGCAGTCGAAGTGTCACTATCTTGCAATGGATTCTTAATCTAGCCTCGCTACTCTAAAAGCAGTTCTCTCGATGAGTCCAAGACGTGCTTACTCTAGACAACTGTCCTTTGACCGAGCCTAGCTCGGTCTTTTTTTACGTGTTTTAGATAACAACACAGTGCATTAACACGGAAACGTCAAACCGACTGAGCCTTAACTTAGCAAACGACAAACAAGCGCACCCGGCTCCCTTAACGCATCCACGTTATAGCTAAGGACACGTCCGGCAGACGGCGCGTGATAACGGCGACACTCATTACCAAAAGCGTCATATTGAATAGCCAACAGATCATCTTGCTCTACGCTCTGCAGAAGCTCAACCTGCGGCAATACGAAACCACCAATATCAGCGCGGATAGACACGACGTTGTTGCCTTCTATCCAGTCCATACTTGGCAGCTGCATTTTCTCGGGATGATTTATTTCAACCTCGAACATTTCATAATAAGATAGCATGTTAAAAACACCGTCTACCGCTCGTTGAATCATGTCAGGCTGAGTAAATTTCCCCATCCCAACTTCCACCGTGATGCTCGGAATTCCACTTCGATTCCAAACCGTTTCCAAAATACCTGGGTCACCAGGGTCATTCAGAACACAATCGGGCTGCATCAGCCTCGCCATCTCCAAACATTGCTCAACTCGGTAATCAGCAAATACATAAAGTGGATAAACTGCGCCACGAGTTTGAGTGTGGAGATCAACGGCGAAGGTGGCATTATGCTTAAGCAAACGCTCCCACAAAGACGCAACAAAGCGCTCCGCTGCCAAGCCATTAGCATCACCCGGAAAGAGTCGATTAAGATTAGCAGGACAAGAGCCCGGATCCGAAGAGATGAAATCACGGCTATGGTTCAGCAAGCCAGACAAATTCACAGTAGGCACAATCGTTACCGTACCTTTGAGCGTTTTACCGACTAAGTCCCTGATAATTTGCTGTGCAGCCAACACTCCGTTTAGCTCATCACCGTGAATACCGGCGGTGATCATCAACTTAGGACCTTCTTGACTGCCTTTGAAAACAGAAACCGGCATGTTCTTAGGTTGCCCTAGCCCATCACTGGTGACTTGAAACCAAAACTGGTGCTCTCCAACGGGTAGGTCTTCAACATTCAAGGAGCCAATAACCTGCCTACCTTGTAAAACATCGCCTAAGTACTCTGTTTTCATCCAACCTCTCCATATTGTTGAGCAGAATCTATTCTCTTCTAAGTTTTTGCATCATAGAGGATATCCTTACCAGTACAAGCAGTTAATCAGATTAACAAGCTCTCAGCGCAGCCAAAATTCACCACCATCGACATACGTGATTCCAAGGTAAAACTTGCTAATGTGACCTTTGAAATACACGCAACTTGTATAACTATTCATAGAACACTCAGTCGCATGAAATAAAAGTGCAATAAAATCAACACTTAAAAAAGTTCCCCATTCACGAAAATGTAATTTTATGGAAATGAAAGCTTAATTTATCTGCTCTAAATTAGCTTCATATCGAAACGGAGAGCACATTGCTCACGGATTTTAAAATACAAGGTAAGTGATTATGAAAAAGGCAGTTCTAGCTTCTGCAGTGGTAGCGGCACTAGTTTCAGGTTCATCTCTAGCAGCAACAGTTTACAGCTCTGATGGCACAGAACTTAAAATTGGCGGTCGTGCGGAATTCCGTGGTGATTTCATTGGTTCAGGTGGTGCTGAAATCGACGGTACGATGAAAAACAAAAGCCGTGTTCGTTTGAATGTGGGTGGTACTACAGAAATCACTAGCGACCTATCTGGTTTTGGTTTCTACGAAGCAGAACAAAGCGTGAAATCTTCTGCTGATAACAGTAAGACTGAAAACTTTAAGCAACGTTACATGTATGCAGGTTTTGAAGGTAACTTCGGCGCAGTATCAGTAGGTCGTCAAGATACAGCTGCAGCTCAAATCTCAGAAATGTCGGATGTTACTATCTACTCTGGTGACCAAAAAGCATTCATCAATGCAGGTGACGAGCAAATCAATAACACGTTTGTATACGCTTACGACGCAGACGCACTTTCTCTTAAAGCAAGTTTGATTGCTGGTGAAGACAAAGATACTGACGGTTACGGTATCTCTGGCATTTACACACTACCGATGGGCTTAGGTTTCGGTCTTGGTTACTCAGGTAACGACAACGGTACTGGTAATGGTTCAGCTACAGCATTGATTGCTGGTATTAACTACAAAATGGATGCTTTATACCTAGGTGCAACCTACACAATGGGTGACCTAGACGACAAAGCAAAAACTGAGTTCTCTGGTGTGGAAGTTGCTGCTAAATACAAGCTAACAGACCAATTTGAACTGGCAGGTTTGTACCAAAAACAAGAAAAAGACGCGACACAGAACTTAACTGTAGACACAGCTGACTTCTTTGAGCTGACTGGTACTTACAAGTTCAACAAATCTATCCGTACATACGTTGCTTACCAATTAAACAATCTAGACGACGTAAAAGTTGCAGGTTTAGAAACACAAAGTGAAGACTCTCTTCGCCTAGGTGTACGTTACGACTTCTAATCTAAATCGACTTTAGATACAGACTAAAAAGGTTGGGCAATGGCTCAACCTTTTTTCATATTCAAATATTCTGACTGACTTCATCAATGCTTTTTCTGGTTAAGTGGTGCTAAATCCGTATCATAGGTGAACCACATCAAATAATTAGAAGCATCATGTCACAACACCATCCGATCCAAGGCGCTAGCTGGATGCTAACCGCAGGCCTAGCCTTTGCCGTTATTAACAGCCTAACTCAAATTGCTAGCATTCATTTCGGACTTACTTCTACCACCGTTGCCGTCATTCAATACGCCATCGCGTTATTCGCTATTCTTCCTTACCTAAAAACGCTGGGTATTCGCCGCGCGCTAAAAACCGACAACCTCAAATTGCACGTATTCCGTGTCTTCTTGTCTGTTATTGGTATTCAACTTTGGATATGGGCACTGGCTTACCCAGTACCAATTTGGCAAGGCATTGCCCTTCTCATGACATCGCCATTGTTTGCAACCATTGGTTCAGGGCTTTTCTTAAAAGAGAAAGTTGGGGCTGCTCGCTGGGGCGCGACCTTAGCAGGCTTCGTGGGTGCGATGGTGATTCTAGAGCCGTGGGCTGAAGATTTTAACTGGGCAACGTTATTACCAGTCGGTGCCGCTTTCTTCTGGGCATGCTACTCACTGATGGTGAAAAAACTCTCTTCGCAAGACAGTCCTTCAACCATGGTGGTCTATCTTCTACTATTAATCACACCATTTAACATCCTGCTTGCTGCGCCAGATTGGCAAACGCCAAGCGGCGGTACAATCTGGGCTATATTGATTGTTATCGGTGTTATGACGGCACTCGCTCAATGGGCGATAGTAAAAGCCTACTCGGTCGCTGATGCTTCGTTTGTGCAACCTTTTGACCACGCCAAATTACCGCTAAACGTTTTAGCAGGTTGGATTGTATTTAGTTGGGTTCCACCGGGTCGTTTATGGCTAGGGGCTGCTATTATTATTGCGTCAGTTGCATTTATAACGCACTGGGAAACTAAAAAACCTTCAAAAGTGAAGAAAGTTTAAGGTTGGTGAAATAAATAGTTCGACAGTCCGTTCTATATGGATAAGAGAATTCAAACGAGGCCGTAACCATGAAGAAACCAGTCAAGATTACACTATACCGTTGGGCAGGCAGCTGGGGTCCATTTAAAGTTAACATCCCATGTGGAGAATGTACCCTTACCAAAGACATTCTGAAGGATACTTTTGAGAATGAGTTGGCCGATGTCGATGTCGAACTGGAAGTGAAAGATTGGTTGTCTCACTGGTGGGAGCCTCTAAAACTGGGCTCTTGGCACGCCCCAATCCTTGTTGTTGAAGGCAAGGTTGTCAGCCAAGGTGAAGCGCTTAATCGCGGTGTGTTAATCCAATCCGTGATCAAAGAGTGGACCAAACGAGACAGCCTAAAAGGCAACATCGTTTATGGTAAGGCGACCTGCCCATTCTGTGTTAAAGCGAAGAAAATGCTGGATGAAGCGGGTGTTGAATACCAATACCACGATGTCGTAAAAGACAGCGCCGCTTTGTACCGTATGATTCCAGAGGTAAAAGCACACATTGGTGAGAAAACACCGGTCACCGTCCCGCAGATCTGGCTTGATGGTAAGTACATCGGTGGTGCCGATAACTTAGAAGCGTGGATGAAAGAGAATGGCTTAGATAGCATCCCTAATAATGTGGTCGACTTATCCAATCAATCTGCTGGCTGAGTTCATTAAAAGCCATTAGTCAGAAGCTTAATTGGTATTTTTTGTGTCCATCCACAACAAAACAAAGCGATAACTTTCACCAATCGCTAAAACGAAAAAGGCCTTAAACTTCATCGAGTTTAAGGCCTTTTAAAATTCCGTTTTTGAAAATGCTTATTTAGCCATTTTCTTCATCATTCGCTTAAAGAACGATGGTTTCTTTGGCTTTGAAGTGCCGTACAATGCTTCGTGCATCATGTTTTTTGCTGCCATTTGACCAAGGTATGCGTGGCCTAGTTCGTAATTCATGCTTATCTCCGCACATAATCAACTTTCTTTAGCGCGGATTCTACACTTAAAACGCCCAAAAACAAGATCTAAATCACACTTTAATGCAATATTAAGCATTCATTTGCAATTAGCCTAATTTTGTCTCTGTGCTAATCAGCATTGTTTTTGTATATCAATGAGTTAACCTAAATTCTGGTTTGAGCTTAATGCTCCATTCCTAATAACAACCCAAGACATTGATTTAGACACTGATAAAAAAAGCAGCTCAATAGAGCTGCTTTCTAAAATGCTTTACTGAGAAACCTAGCTGCGCTTTGGCTGTCTGTAAGTTTTACCGGCAATTTGGTATGTGTCTTTTTGCTTCAATTCAAACATCGTTTCAAAGAACCAAGCTGCAAATTTGATTAAGTCATCGCCCTCATTCATAACATGTTCGATGTACTCTTGCTCTTCGCCTTGTTCATTTTCTTGAAGCGTCACGTGGTAAATACGCTTTTCGCCTTCCACTTCAGCAAGTGCAAATTGACCAGTCAGTGATGCAGCAGCCTCAGCGACTTCTGTATCCTCATTGGATTTCAATAGCTCAAGCGCTTGAGGCAGGCCATCTAGTGCGCAGATAGCTTTTACCAGAACTTCAAATTCATTTTGCTGCATTTTGTTCTTACCTATTCAATGGACCGAAGCATTGTAGAAAACCATCAGCACAAATACAACGTATTAACGATGGTGCGTTAAACGATAGTGAATTTAGTGTTTAGCTATATTCCACTTCAACAGTATCGCCTTTGTTGTTCATTTTGGTTGAAGACCAAAGCACTCCGCCCATGGCTGCGCCAATAATGAGGTAGAACACGCCTAACTGTAGATGAGTCGTGACCCAACTTTCTACCAGATACCCACCCAATAAACCCGCTAAACACATCTGAATAGAGCCCGACAATGCCGATACTGCGCCCGCTTGCTTCTTATGAGGTTCTAATAACATGCTGATTGATAATGGGAACGAAATGCCTTGTGCTATCGCCAACCAAGTAAACGCCCAAACCAAGTTAAAGATGGATAACTCATGAGTAAGAAGCCAAGTTCCCGATGCCAAGATAATCAAAATAGCTAGGCTCATCAGTTGGGGCGTACTAAACCTACGATTGAGTAAGTTTAAAGCGACGCTACCTATCAGTAAGCCTGCCGAAGGGACAATCATCAATGAACCATACTCAGCGGCGGTCAGCCCCAATTGCTCTTGCATTAAGAATGGGAACAAAGATAACGATACCAAACTCGCCATATAACTCATCCAGTTATAACTGGCGCTGCTTATCACTTGGCGATTCGTTAACAAGCGTCCGTAGTTCTTTACCACTTGGCTGACTTCAAAACGGCTCTTCCCATATGGCAGAGTTTCATGCAACACGAAGTAACCCAGTGTGAATATCGCCAGTAAATACAATAGAACGAAAAGGAACACCGCCTGCCAACCAAGGTGGAATGAAATCCAGCCACCAAATACAGGCGCGATGATCGGCATAATCGACGCGGTGATCGAGATATAAGACAACGCTTTGGTAAGCTGTAAACCATCATAGCTGTCACGAAGCACACTTCGCCCAAGAACCGAGGCACTGCCCGCCCCTAAACCTTGCAGCAAGCGACCAACTTCTAGCGCCGTCATATTGTCAGAAAACACAACACAAACGACTGTACCAATCAAATAAACACCCTGACCTAACAAGAAGATAGGTCTTCTTCCCACCGCATCGGACATCGGTCCGTAAAATAGCTGAGACAAGCCAAAACCCACCAGAAACAGCGTGACGAGAAGCTGTACATCTACTTGAGTAGCACTTAAATCAGAAGCAATTAACGGTAATGCTGGCAAGTAGATGCTCACACCCACCTGCCCCGTAGCAATAATCATCATTGCTAAGAGTAACGGTGTTTTTTTAAAGGTCGATTGGCTCAAAAAATTCCCTATTCGTTTGATATTTGTTCATTAGACGAGTTTACATTCAAAACCAATAATTGATAATTAGCTAAATTGGAATTTTATTAAGTCCCAACAGGAAATAATATGGATTGGATTCTTAACGTAAAAAGCTACGTCAGAGTAGTCGAAGAAGGCAGCTTCAATGGTGCTGCTCGAAAGCTGAACACCACCAGCTCGGCGATCAGTAAAAGAGTGAACTGGTTAGAAGAGCGCATCGGCACCCAACTGTTAAAGCGTACCACGCGATCAATTAGCCAAACCGAAGCAGGTGCGCTCTTTTACCTGCGAGCCAAGGATCAGCTCGACAATTGGCAGTCCATTATTGATGAGACTCGCTCGGTTAACCAAACCCCAGCAGGCCTATTAAAGATTGGCGCTACGATTGCGGTTGGCTCTAAGTTTCTGGTGCAATACATGGACGACTTCTTAGAAAAGTACCCTGATATTAAGGTACAACTCATCACCACTACGCCCGGTCAATTACCCGAGCTTGGCTTGGACTTGGTAATCAGTCGTGAACTAGAACAACTCAACTCATTAAGCTTCAAGAAAACACCGCTGTTTGAACACAGAGCCAGCTTCTATGCAGCACCAAGCTATCTTGCCAAACACGGCTACCCCACTTGCGAGCAAGATTTGGAGCAACACAACTCGTTAATTTGGGGAGAGCGTCCGACCCGTGAAGTAGCACTCACCAAAGGGCAGCGAATAACGTTAAACGGTAACTTTGCGACCACTAATCCAGAGGCTTTGTTTCATGCTGCGAAGCGAGGAATGGGCGTACTGTTAACCATCAAAGCGATGATCAAAGAGGATCTAAAGCAAGGGACATTAGTTCCAGTATTGCCAAATATTACCGCCGACGAAGTGATGGTTTACGCGTACTACCCTAAGCTTGATTACTCGCACACGCGAACCAAGCTCTTTTTGGACCATCTGAAAGACAGGCTAGACAAAGAGCGTAGCACGCAAGCTCTGTGAAATAAGTCACGTTTTAATTTGAAAAGTTATACAACACGGTCAATAATAAACTTGACGCATATAGATTATACAAGTTCGCACATATACAAGATAATACGTATACCGCTTACACAGTGAATCTGGTTAACTAGGGGTGGTGGCTATGACTCAACATACGCACAATAGCATGATAGACACAGAGCGCATTGGCCGTTTGCTGAAATTGGAAGGTATCGACCTTTTAGAGTCAGCTGTGCTTACTTTACATCAGACCTTTGATACTCAATACACTAGCATCATTGAGAAGAAGTACTTCCCTGACCAAACCGTTCCTTTGGTGATCGCCCATTCTGATCATGTATTACATGACAAAATCAATGCGCGCCATGGTCACATCTACCAACAAGCCGTCAATCAAAGACACCCAGATTGCTCATTTTCTCAGTACATCGTCCAGTCATTGCCAACATCGGCATTTAGGCAGGAAATCACCTCACAAAACTCCATCGCGATCCCGACTCAAACTCAAAGTGGCGAAGTGATGGGCGTGCTGTTTTCAACGTTCACCTCGCCTCTTAGCCCTGATCAGCAACAAGACGTGGTAAAGCACCATCAATTGTTCGCCGACATCATCATCCACACCTTGCGTGAAATGTGGTTTAACGATCGTTCCGAACAACTTGTAAATCAGCTTAGTTATGAGGTGTCACACGACAGCCTAACCGGGTTACTCAACCGAAGCTGTTTATCAGATACCTTAGAGTCGATTACTCAACAGAGCGTCACTCCTTTTACATTGGCTTTACTCGATATCAATAGCTTCAAAGCCATTAATGATATGCACGGTAATTATATTGGCGACAAGGTGCTGCAGTTTGTCGCAGAAACCTTGCGGAGAACCTTACCCGAAAGCAACCTGACTTTCCGGACTGCTGGCAACGAGTTCGCCTTCATCACCTACCATTCTGATCCGATAGCCGTGTGCGAACAAATACTGGCCAAAATTAAGCAGGGCTACAGTAGCGTTGATATCAAGATAGATTTCGACGTCAGCATCGGTATTGCCAGTTCGGATGGAGACAACAAAGACGTTGAGCAAATCATCTTCAATACCAGCTTGGCGCTTAAAGAGTGTAAACACAGCCAAGATACTCATATTCAATGTTATGACACTCACTTAAGAGTTCGTTACCAAAGAAAAACCGAGCTAGTCGCAGCGCTACGAAGTGAGCTGGAAAACCCAATTTCACAAAGCTATATCCCCGACAGCAATGGAATGTACGTAGTGGTACAGCCGATTGTGGGTCAAGGTGAAACGCAATGGGAATATTTCGAGGTACTGACTCGCTGGAAAACCGCCAGACATGGAGACATCTCACCCGTAGAGTTTATTCAAGTGGCAGAAGAGTCAGGGCTGATTGTCGAATTAGGTGAACGCATTATTGAATTGGTGTGCCGCGCTAAAACCACACTAGAGCAAGGCTTGGGCTACAAGGTTAAACTTGGAATCAACTGCTCTGCGCACGAGCTTACTGATTCGAAACGTTATATATCCTACCTGACTCGAACCATTGAACAGCACCATTTTAAGGCGAATGAGTTTGTTATCGAGTTAACCGAAACCGTTCTGTTATCGCCAACACAAGAGACAAAATCCGCGCTTAACTTTCTGAGAGGACAAGGCTTCACGATTGCACTCGACGACTTTGGTACAGGCTACTCCAGTTTGAACTACATCCACAGCTACCCTATCGATTGCATTAAAATTGATGCGACCTTTATTCGAGACTTGTTAACTAGTTCGACCTCAGAGAGCGTAGTATGGCTGATTGTTCAACTGGCCCATAGACTCGATGTATCTTTGGTTGCGGAAGGTGTTGAGAAGCGTGAGCAATTAGAAAAGCTGCACGCGATGGGATGTGACAAGATCCAAGGTTACCTCTACTCACCTCCAATGCGGCCTGAAGCTATCGTTAGCTATGTCGCGCACTCAGAGCCTTTAGTTTAAACCCTTACCGAACCTTCTATTGAGAACTAAAAAGCCGCAAGAGCATCACTTAACACTGACTGTGCTTTGTGATGCTCTTGCGGCTTTAAAACAGTTTAATGGCTAGCTACTTACTAGCATTATTAACCATTGCTAGATTGCGCGTTTCTAACGCTGCCTTCAATAGCTTGTCGGCTTCATCTCTCGCGGCTGTGAATGTCGCTTTTTCCTTTTTAGGCACAGAATCGGCCATTGGGATATTCGCTTTCATCGCATCAACAGGGCGACCACGTTCGATCAGTTCATAGTGCAAGTGAGCACCTGTCACTCGACCCGTTTTACCCGATAGGCCAATACGTTGACCACGAGATACCGTTTGTCCTTTACGAACAAGGATCTTGCTTAAGTGCAAGTAGCGCGTTTTATAAGTGCTACCGTGTTGAATCACCACATAGTTACCCGCATAAGGGTGTTTACGCGTCATGATCACTTTGCCATCACCCGTTGCTTGAACAGGTGTGCCAATTGGTGTCGCGAAATCCGTACCGTTGTGCGGTGAAATGCGGCCAGTCACAGGGTGTAAGCGCTTAGGGTTAAACTGAGAACTTTGGCGCCAGCTACTGCTCACTGGGTAACGTTGGAAAGCACGTTGTAAGCTATCGCCATTAGCATCGTAATATTGTCCGTCAGTGTGTAAGTATGCTGACACAACGCGGTTACGATTCATGATCTTAATTGCTTCAATTTCACGTTTTCCGGTTGCAACACCATCAACATATTGCGCTTTTTGAAGCACTTCAAACTGATCGCCAGCACGTAGGTCTCGGCTAAAGTTCAGCTTATCTTTAAGAAGAGTCACAATATTGTCAATCTCAAGACTGCTCAGGCCAACCTTGTTCGCCGACATAGAGAAGCTGCCTTGAATATCACCCACTAAAGGTTTTTGCTTCCATTCACCAGGAATAGAGATGTCTTCGAATTCGTAGCTGCCGTCATCAAGTAATCGGTAAACCACTTTATCTGCAACACTAAATTGAAGTTCCATTTTGGAAAGGTCGCCCGTCGCTTCATCACGCCAAAAACGCAATGTGTTACCTGGGCGAAGCGTGTCTAACGCAAGGAAGTTTAAATCGGTTTCCATCACGCTCATCATCGATTTGTAAGAAAATCCAAGCTGAGTGAAGATGCTACTCAAGTTATCGCCCGTTTGAATTTGATACTCAAATGTCGGCGGCTCAATAACGGTAACAGAAGATGGTGACAGAATTGACTCAATAACGGTTGAGTCGGGCAAATCAAGATCGATCGTTTTCGTCAGATCCGATTGTGACGATTGCAAAGCAACACCAATCGCAGCAATAAGTGGCAGTCCCAAAATAGCTACTTTTTTTACAGGTGAAAGCTCAGCAAACGGAGAGGGAAATATTTTTGAATACACGGTAAACAGGTCTTTCTACGATATAAAGGCATAGGATATGCTTTTCAAACGCATAAATCATCAATGCATTGTCATAATATGATGTGAATCTTCCCAACTTAGCCTAAGTCATTGAGTTGCCGTAGATAAAGAGCCACTAGATAAGAAATAAAATTAACCGCTAAATTTAAAAATAAAAAAGCAGAAACGGCTAGTTTCTGCTTTCTATTGGTTGACGTTATTCCGTTTCGAATAATTAATAAACGAAGCGAATTAGTCGCTGGTTTTAAGAAAAGATTATGCGTTTACCGTCGACACTAGGCAGTTGTCTTCACCAAACTCATTTGGGATGTAACGGTCAGCATTCGCATCGTTCACCCATTGTTGGTCATCAACTAGGTAGCGGAATTGAAACTCGCCATCTTTAGGTAGACGAGTTTTAAACTTGTAAACCTTCCCTTTGGCCAGTTTTTTCATTGGGGTGGCTTTCCAATCAAGAAAGTCAGCAACGATGGATACAGAGTTCGCTTCTTGAGCTTCTAGCTCGAAGGTCACTTCAACTTCATCTTTCGTCTTAAAAAAACGTTTATTAATCATTCGCAAGCTCCATTTGTAATAATAAGCGGACACAAAGCTAACTGTGTCTAAATTTCATTCATCTAACTAAGATAATATGTAATTTGGCTCACATAAACAACAGATCCTTACATTCACGAAAACGTTATTGCTTACCAATTGATTGCGTATCAAAAGAAAAACTCATTAACACCTTTTCAGAAGGGGGTTCTGCAAATGATTGTTCCGCAGAATGCTGAGTAAAGCCGATAAAACCTTCCCCAGTAAGTTTATTCTGTGATTGCGAACCTGGCTGCTGAGCTACCTCCAATGTCTGAATTTGTATACGATCACCCAGTAAAAGTTGGTCGACTAACACCACACGGCCTCGTTGCTGGTCATGCTTAAACAGGCCTAGATAATAGAAAACACCGCTGCCTTGGTTAGATATCCACATCGGCGCGACAAAGAAACTCGCCTTGCCCAACGTGGCGGCTGAAAGATTATTGGTGTCTACCGTTACCACACCGCGCTCAACACCTGAGTCATAGCGTCCAAACGCGATGGCTCTAGGCTCATCAACTTCATTGATAAAAGCGTAGGCGTTAGTCTCAGGAACTTTAATTGTCCATGGATTGGTCGTCTTCAAATCAAAAACGGTTTCTACGACTGGGTCATAACTCACTTGAGAAGAAGGAAACTTCGCCAAGATCTCTTCATCACTTAAGCTAAAGCGATAAATACCCGCTACTATCACCACAACCAGCATGACAATTGGAATCAGTAGAATCAGAGGGATAGGTAAGATTTTCTTTTTCATGGGCAATTATATTCTTTTGTTTTCATCCAGTTGTGCAGACCATAAAGGGCTTTAGTATAATTATCAATACAGGGTTAACCAGAAGTGGAGCATGGATGGATATCAATCATATTAAAGATAGAAATATCAGAAGTTGCGAATGCCGCTGTGGAGCAGTCAACCTAGTATGCCGAGGTGAACCTCAACGTACATCTGTCTGCCATTGCTATGAGTGTCAGAAACGCACCGGAAGTGTGTTCGGCGTTCAGGCTCGGTTCCCAATAGAACAAGTTACACTCAGCGGTGAAGTGACCTCTTTTTCACGCATCAGCGATACGGGTAATGAAGTCACCTATCAGTTTTGTCCCAAGTGTGGCACCACCATGCTTTTGCAGTCGGTTGCCGCCGCTGATTTTTATATCGTCCCGCTCGGATTATTTAAAGAGCAAGACTTCCCACTGCCGAGCTTTTCGGTTTATGAAGAACGCAAACACGGTTGGGTTAAGTTCGACCACCAAATGAGCCATTACAACTAGTTCGTCATTGAGCGTTATCTTTATCTCGTTATTGACCGTTATCTTTATATAGCAACAGTATTAAAACAAACTGCAATACTGTTGCCTAAGATCAAATATCAACGCTTCACAGCGCTAGCGTATCTTTTGTCTAGCGTTATAATCTTGCTCCTCTATTTAACCCAGGGTGAACCACATGATTTCTAAGTTACCTCGCTGGGTTGAATACGGCGCCCTTTTGTTAGCTGGTCTTGCTGGCAGTGTTAATGCTATCGGCTTACTTGGCTTCCAACATCAAGCTATCTCCCATATCTCCGGCACCATGTCTTTGCTAGGCAGTAGCCTGCTTACACCGACCTCGGCTTCTGTTCACCTCCTATTGGTGATCATGAGCTTCATGTTAGGTGCGTCGTTCAGCGGGTTCTTTATTGAAAACCAAGCATTGAAGTTAGGACGCCGTTACGGTGTTGCACTATGTATTGAGGGTGGATTGCTGTTTTTGGCGCTGTGGACACTGTTGCAAGGCTATACTTCAGGTCAGTATTTCGCTTCAGCCGCGTGTGGTTTGCAGAACGCGATGATCACCACTTACAGCGGGGCAATCATTCGAACAACACACATGAGCGGGATCATTACCGATCTTGGGATCATAATTGGCGCTCGCTTAAAGGGGATGCCTTTTGACCGCCGTAAAGCCAAACTGCTAATTTTCATTGTGGTTGGCTTCCTGTTTGGCGGCTTAATTGGCGCTTGTCTGTTCCAACGCTTCGAAATCTTGGCATTGGCTTTCCCTGCCTCTTTTGCTTTCATTATTGCGTTTAGCTACTGGTTATACTTGACCTATCGAACTGAAACCCCAGTCAATTTATAAATATCTGGCAATATAACCTCAAACTGCGTAACATCCGCAACACTTTATTCTAAACTCTTAATACGTTGCAGAATAACCAGCATGAATATTTAGCGATATTTGATGAATAGTATTGCAAGCGATATTAATACTGGGTAATCTTGCACCCAATGAGAAAATACGGACGTTTAGTGAATAAAAATGCCAAGGATGTGGCTTTTTACGTGTGGAAATTCGAGAACAATAACATGTCTAACAACACGAATACTGCTCAAACAGAGAAATCTAAAGGCAGTTTCTGGGTTTTCTTAATCCCATCATTGATTGGTTTATTCCTTTTCATGGCGCCAATCAGCTATCAAGGTGATCTAACCATCCCTGTAGCTATCTTAGCCAAATCAATTCAAGCGGTTTTCGGTGAATATCTAGTTCCTATCATCACTGCGATCGTTGCTTTCATGTCTGTAGCTTCAGTTTTAAGCACCATTTTTAAGCCTACATTCATTACATCAAATTCATTTTTAAACGGCCTTTTCAACCCATCTCCACTGTGGTTGCTGGTTCGTTTAATTGGTGGTGCTGCAGCCGTTATGGCTTTCTTCCAAGTTGGGCCTGAGGTTATTTGGGAAGAAAATACTGGTGGTCTGGTTCTAGAAGGCCTGCTTCCGACACTGTTCTCAGTATTCATCTTTGCTGGTTTGCTACTTCCGCTTCTACTTAACTTTGGTCTACTAGAGCTGTTTGGCACGCTACTAAGTAAAATCATGCGTCCAATCTTCAACCTACCAGGCCGCAGTGCTATTGACTGTATGGCTTCTTGGTTGGGTGACGGCAGTGTTGGTATCCTGCTTACAAGCAAACAGTACGAGAAGAAATTCTACACTCAGCGTGAAGCTGCGGTTGTTGGTACGACTTTCTCAGCAGTATCTATCACATTCAGTCTTGTGGTTATTGCTCAGGTAGAACTAGAGCACCTGTTCCTACCTTTCTACGCAGCAATCTGTTTAGCGGGTATTGTGGCAGCGGTGATCATCCCTCGCCTTCCACCACTAAGCATGAAGAAAGATACTTTCATTGATGGCAGCAAGCCGCACAAAGACGCTGACGCGATCCCAGCAGGTCACTCAACGTTCTCTTGGGGTCTTGAGCTAGCGGTAAATAAAGCATCTCAAGTAAAGTCGGCTAAATCTGTATTTGGCGAAGGCGCTCGTAACGCCGTAGATATGGTATTTGGCGTACTGCCTGTTGTTATGGGTTTAGGTACAATGGCACTGGTTATTGCGGAATACACGTCTGTGTTCTCAATCCTAGGTCAGCCTTTCATTCCATTCCTAGAGCTACTTGGTGTTCCTGAAGCGGTTGCAGCATCTGAAACGATTGTTGTTGGTTTTGCGGACATGTTTATCCCAGCAATCCTTGCGGCTTCTATCGACAACGAGATGACTCGCTTTGTTATTGCAGCAATGTCGGTAACTCAGCTGATCTACATGTCTGAGGTGGGCGCTCTACTTCTAGGCAGTAAGATTCCAGTGAACATCTTAGAACTGTTTATTATCTTTATTCTACGTACGTTAATTACGCTTCCAGTTATCGCTGGTGTAGCGCATCTAATATTCTAAATTAGATACTACTTATGTAACTCAATAAAGATTCAGTTTATAAAGCCTCACTTTTGTGGGGCTTTTTATTTGCGAAAATATATACACAGTATTATTTGGAGTTCAATTAATTTATAAGCTCTGCATGTCATTTGATTTCATATCGTTTGTTCACCCCGCCTCTTTTTAATAGAAAACTGAACGCATAACTATCAAATTAATACATTCTTAATTCCTCCTTAAACTCCGTCTAGCCCCATTCCCCAACTCATTGAACCAAATACTAAAAGCAACAAATATGCGCTTTAGTGAATTTTGCATTGTTTAGGTTGTTGTATTTTTGTAGTCTATTTTGTGAAATTACATTCAAGTAAAATCCAATCTAGTCGATATATATAATTACAAAAACACGATTAACTTTAGTCTTCGCAAAGCCTGTGAGAAGGGGAAAACTCAATGAAATTTAGCCATAAGGTGGTTGCTGCATCATCAGCCTTGCTGCTAGTGACAGTATCATTGCTTTCAATACAACAACTTTACACTGTAAGAAGTGCAGTAGAAAACCACGTCAATGCGAGCCTGAAAGAGATGGTCTCGGGCGTGAAAAATACCGTCGTATCGGAGATGAACGCCAAGAAAGCGTTGGCTCAATCGACGACTGAAGTCATCGAGATCAACCCTGAAGATCGCGCTTACGTTAAAGAAATCTTAGAAAAGCCAAAGCTTAAAAACAGCTTCCTAGCGGTTGGTTTTGGTTATGAAGCAAACGGTTTCGTTATTGAAAATGATGATGGTTGGGATGCCGGTCCAGACTACGACCCACGAATTCGTCCTTGGTACATTGATGCTAAATCCAAAAACAGTTTAGTTGTTACCGCTCCTTATGTGGATGCATCAAGTAAGAAAGTCATCATATCAGTAGGTACTCCAGTTAAAGACAACGGCCGCTTTACTGCGGGTATGTTCTACGACCTAGAATTGACGAACCTTGCTACCTTGGTCAACCAAGTGAACTTGTTTGATGCGGGTTACCTGTTCCTAGTAACAGCCGACGGCACCACGATTGCTCACCCAAATGCGAAAAACAACGGTGAAACGCTATCAAGCTACATGCCACAAGCGACTATTCGTGAAGGCTCTCAAGAAATTGAAGTCGACGGCAAAATGTTCCTAGTTAATTTCACCCACATCCCTAGTGAAGATTGGTATATAGGTGCCATCCTGGATGAAGAGATCGCGTTCCAAACCGTTGAAGAATTGAAGAACAGCTCAATGATCTACTCGTTGATTGCAGTTATTCTCAGCATCATTGCACTGACTGTTCTGATTCGTGTGTTAATGCGTCCACTGGATGCGCTTAACCAAGCCATTCAAGATGTGGCGAGCGGTCAAGGTGATTTAACTAAGCGCCTAGATACCAACACAGACCAAGAGTTCTCTGACCTAGCGAAAGGTTTCAACACCTTTACTGAAAACCTGCAAAATCAGATCATTCAATCGAAAGCGATTGGTGTTGAAATTAAGCGTGGTACTGAAATCACGGTTAAAGGTGCAGGCGAATCAGCGAAAGCGATGAATACCCAACTGGAAGAGCTTGAACAGTTAGCGACTGCAATGAACGAGATGGCGGTTACTGCAACTGAAGTTGCAAACAATGCTCAAGGCGCAGCAGCGGCAGCCCGTGAAGCAGACGAAGCAACGCTAGACGGCACATCTGTCGTAAGTGACACCACTCAAGCGATTGATAACCTTTCAGCACGTATCGACCAAGCGGTTGCCGAAGTACAAGTACTTGAATCAGCAACAGCCAACATCGAAACAATTCTAAAAGTAATCAACGATATTGCAGACCAAACCAACCTACTGGCATTGAATGCGGCTATTGAAGCGGCGCGTGCTGGTGAATCAGGCCGTGGTTTCGCAGTCGTTGCCGATGAAGTTCGTACTCTGGCACAACGTACTCAAGAATCAACTACGGAAATCCGCAACATGATCGAGCAGCTCCAAGCGGGTGCAAGCTCAGTATCGAACGCGATGAACCAAAGTAAAGACACAGCCACTGACGCCGTTGAACGCGCTCAGCAAGCGAACTCTTCACTTGACCGTATCCGTGACGCGATTCAACGCATCTCAGATATGAACATCCAGATTGCTTCAGCGGCAGAAGAGCAGAGCTTAGTAGCGGAAGAGATCAATAACAACACTGTTAAGATCAAAGACCTTTCAACACAAGTATCAACAGCGGCCCAAGAAGCGAATACCGCAATGCAGCAGCAAACTGACAATGTTCGCCAACAAGACGAGCTATTGAATAAGTTTACGGTTTAACCAAGGTTTGGCTCAGTTGCCGTTTGGCTGAGTCGCCATTTGGTTTAGTTACCGAGCAATAGCTTAAAATAAAAAGCCCCGATTACTGATTGCCAGTAAGCGGGGCTTCTCTTTCTAGTCTATCCAAGTTAACTCGTGACAGGCTTCAATTCATTCGTCGTTAACATCATGCATTGGTTCGATTCCACCTTGATGGTTAAATCCTTACCAACACATTCAAACACATCATCCGACAGTAAATCGGTTACCGCACCAGTCCAATTTAATGAGGCTGTTTTGCTTCGCTTCGACTTGTTGATCACCACAATGCCTTTATCGCCACGGACAAACACCAACAAATCATCATTCGCTTCAACCACACGCATCGCTTCGCCATGAACATGGTTATGGAATTGAATCATGCTTTTCATGTAAGGCGCTTGCCAGTCGTTAAGCCAACGAGGCTGACCGCTCTTGTCCAGAATACCGCTGGTGCTCAGTTCACTGTAAACAAGCGGCACACCGCCGTCTCGACCAAGAATGAAAGCATGAGCCAATCGCTCATCCACTTCATCCATCACATGCTCCAAAAACACCTCGTTATTGGGAATATCATGAGTGACCGCAAACGTGATCGCTCGCATATTCGACAGAGCCTGACCAAAACAGTATGGGTTAATCAAAGACTTAAAGCTGCCCTGCTCTTCAAATGCTTTGAAGATGGTGTTGAACAACGGGAAATCGTAAGCGCCTAAGCGAGTGTGTTTAAGATAAGGCTCAAGGAACAGCTCATACTCTTCTTCTGTCGCGCCGCCATCGGTAATGATCTCACCGAAGATGTGCATTTCTTCGCAGATGTCATCCGTCCACACCTTGCGTAGGTGTGCCAGTGTCATATGCTTTGCCGCATCAATGCGAAATCCTTTCACACCAATCTCTTTCAGTGCTTTTAGGTAGGCTCTTTGTTGTGCCACCACATTATCGTTATCGAGTAGCGTTGGCAGGCCAGGGTCGCTCGCGCCACCGGTAATACGCCCGTTTTGCACTTCCCACGTGTCTTTCCAGTTCTTGATACCAAACGCTTCCACGAAGTCGTTCTCATCAAAAAGAGGCTCAGAAAGGTCACCAAACAAACGTATGGATTCATAATAGTCAGCATCTTTTTGATAAGACGCCATGTCTTGCTGATTGGGATACGTTAGATCACCGCGGATACCCGATTCGTTGGCCATGTGGTTAAACACCACATCCACATAAGTACGAAGCCCATGTCGCTTTAACGTGTCGACCATCGCTTTAAAATCTTGTGTGTCACCCAACTGATTATCGATCACACGATAGTCTTGGGGCTGATAGCGTTGCCACCATTGAGTACCAGAATTTCGATCGCAACCTTTAGGGCCGCGCAGCGATTTCATCGCCGGTGATACTAAAACAGATTTATAACCCAACTCTTGGATCAGTGGGGCGTTCTTCATTACGTCAGCGTAGCACCAGTCAAAGGCATGCAATATGACATCTGTCGCTGGTTTGCTTAACATAGCTGAACTCTCCATGTTGTTCTCCTACCAAACTCGTTTACAGCTTTTTAGAAAAGGCAAAGGCTAAAAGGCAAAGCTGCAATAAATTTCCTCAAGAATGGCATTTATTATATGAGTTACTCATTAAAAACCCTCCTCCTCCTACCAATTACTCACGGTGGATGGTTGAGGGCGTAGCACCAATTATCGCATAACGTCTGGGATGAACACTCAACCGTAGTGCTTTAAAACGCGCACAAAAGTCACAAAAAAGGAGCGTATATACGCTCCTTTTATTCAATCTAACACATATTTATAACTAAGTTCTGTAAAGAACCTTAGTAAGCTGCTTATTCTAACACACTGCCAGTTATAAAACACATTAAGCGCCTTCACAGTTCAAATGCATTTTGTAGCATTTAATTGAGATAACGTGATACCATTTTTGTAGTTAACTAATTTTAAAAGAATTCATGTAGCGAAATGGCAAAAACCTTCGAACAAGAGCAGCATGCTCTTACGCCTTATTCATTCAGGGTTTATAACAAGAACCTTCAAGGGCGTAAGGATGAAAGATATAGTGTACTAGATAAGATTTCTGGTAATTTTGACTTGCTGAATATGCTTGAACAGTTCATGCAATTGAACTCGACTCAGTACCAAATTCAGGAAGAATCTAAGCAGGTTTATTGTTTTAGTGACGTAACTTTGGATGCCGTAAAACGAGAAGTTTACGGCTGGTTCAACGTTGGTGTCTACGGGATGAAAACAGAAATTATCAATATTGAGACTCAAGAAGTTGATTTCGAAAAAGCCCAGAATAACGCTGAAATTATCAAGCACTATGTCCACTTTCGTATACCTCTTAATGTAGATGAAGGCATGGCGTTCTTACACACTTATCGAGGCAATGGGATTAAGACGCTGTTCCATGACTTGTTTGGTGAGTATTTTAAGCAACACGCAAATCTTGTTTTGCAGATGCATCCTTTAGCCTACGACAATGCTATAAATGCGTGGTTGGATGCGCCAGCTAAAGAAATAAAGCTGACTAAATTTGTCGGCGTGGATGATGTGGCTGACAAGTTAAACAAGCTTGGACATCACGAGCAGGAGCTTATTATCAAACCACCAAGAAAAGGAAATCTTGGAAAGCTGAGAGATTACTTTAGTAAGGGTAATGACCACCATGAAGCGGTGGTTGAACTGACAGGGTTTGGTAATCAAGTGAAAACCGTTGTAGAAATGAATGGTAAGAAACGCACATTCAATGTCGGACATAATACCTCTAACGCCATGTGCGAAATAGAGCTGGATGAAAATGTCATAATGGATGAAGGTGTGCCAGACTTTAATTCGATGAATCGATGGGTTGAGCAGATAGCAGATGAGTACGCTCAGACCATGTACTAACGGGCCTTTATTATGAGTTCAAAGATAAATGTTTTCGGGATTATCTCAGGGCATTGGAAAACGCTAGAGCACAATGGAACCAAGAAGGTAAGCAAAGGTGATGTATTCACTTTCTTTCTGTTTCCTTTGTTTTTGGCAATATTGACGGTTGTATTTAAGTTCAAATATACAACTGACTTAACGTCTTTACTGGTTAACTTTGGGGCCATCTTCACGGCGTTGCTGCTAAGTGTTCTAGTGTTGGTATATGACCAAAGCACTAAGCTGGAAGAAAAACCTGATGCTGTAAAAAAAGCCGACGTTAGTTACAGCACGAAGCGCACTATTCTAGACCAGTTGTACTTTAACATCTGTTACTCAATTATTGCTTCGATAACGTTGGTTGTGGCTTGTTTCATCGAGTCAATTTGCAGAGGCAAAGTTAAGGCCGTCACACTGCCGTTAGAAGACCCTGTGTCATTCTGCGTTGATGTGAACACCTACTTTGCCACTCCGCTTGTGACGTTTGTGACTGTAAACTTAATCCTTACAATCCTAATGATTGTTAAGAGAATGCACGCTTTACTTACAAACTAAACAACCCTCCAAGTAGCCTCTGGTAAGCCAGTTTTCATCGCTAATTTAAGAGTTTCAAACACGAAGCCATTAGCGGTGATACTGGCTTTTGTTCTTTTCATTACGCTACTTAACCTTAAAGCTCGAATTATTAAATCCGGTCACAATGATACTGTTATTGAGATATCTGGTTTCAGGCCAAAACTCACGACGAACCAAAGAATAATTAAGCCTCTCCATGTGCTCCAGTCCCTACTCTATCCCATGCTTTAGATTCACTATCGCATCACGATGATATTGATACTCAAGCCCACGCAGTAATGCCATTGGGTTATCAGATTTCATAACAATGTCTTTGTATTTCTGAATTTCATCATCGGTCGCGGTGGTCTCATCATTACCTTTGATATGGTATCTAAACGTTCTTAGCATCATTTCAATGTCAGTTGGTGTACTGACACATTCAAAAATCACCTCTGTATCATCGGCTTTCTTGAAAAACTCATCTATCATTGTGCCCAAAGTCGCATCCTCATTTTGTCGTCGTCAGTCAAAACAATCAGACCCTCGTCTATCGCTTTCCAGATATCCATTGGTTCTGTAAGTGTTTTGACATTACTGGTGGATTCAGTTTCTTGGTTTTTAAGCTCGTCTAACTCAGCCTTGAGAATGGTTAACTCTACAGCGTTGTTGTGTCGTAGCTTAGTAATCAATACGTCTTTATAAACGTCGGCCAACACACTGCTATCGATGGTCAATCCACTTATGTCAATGTCGTGATTTAGCAGTTCTTTTAAAACTTTATCACCGTCTTTAAGTAGCTCAGCCTGTAGTGCCTTTCTACGGTTGCGAGACTCTACACTTTTCACTTGCATCTGCCGTGCCGTTTCACTTGTTATCTGGGTCATATGTACCTCTTAATGGGTTTGGTTATTATATTTATGATTAGCGGGAATATTAGCGGGGGTTAGCGAGAAATGACGGGGGAAACAAAAGTGCATAGGTATTAAAACCTATACACTTTGAACCTGAAATACATAGTCCAACACCATGCCAGCAGTCATATGCGTTGGGTAGCTATCTATATCATCTAGAACGCTCTGTAATAGCTCTGGCGTGTTTGCCTTAATCCAATCTAGCGATACGTATTGCATTAAGTGCTTACCGCTTTTAGGACGCTGGCCTTGCATTGTAAACCGTGTATCTGTAATCGTGTTTCTTAGGTAATACATTAAATTCCGCTCCTTTGAACGTATCTAAGCGCCATTTGAACCATACAATCTACTGGTTCTGGTTGTGATTCACTAATCACTGGTTCGTCGTCTACATCAAGTGCTTTAAACTTGTTGGTTAGCTCTAGCAATGTGCGTCCGTTCAGACTCGCATTGTCAACATAAGCGACTATCTCTCCGTCATCGTTTTCAACCTCATTTACTGTAAAGTCAAAGTGCGGTAGACCATCGTCTAAAGTGAACTTATCACCACTGATATGCCCAATAGTGAATTCGTGCTGTAGTGCATTAGTTGTGAACACTAAAGGTATGTAACTATCACTATCATTACTCTCCGATAAATGGATTAGAAAGTCGTCCTTTGGTAGATAACCAATACTCTCGTCTAGTGCATTTTCATTGAAATTGACGTGTTCGTACTTTTTCGTTGAGCCGATCGGCTCAACGAAACTAACGTTATCAATCAAATCAGTTAGGTAATAATTGCCGTCTGAGCCTTTAGCAAGATGGATAGCTACACCGTTGTTATGTAGTGCCAGATACTTTTGACCAAGCGACCCGTCGGATAGAAAACTAGCTGTTTCCTTGCCGTCGAATCTGCCTAGTACTTTAGTGAGGTCTTTTCGCTCTAGGTCTGCCAATGATTTGAATATAAGCTTGCTATGACCTGCAACTAAAGAAGGTCTAGTTTGTTTAATCTGCATTTTTCAATCTCTCCACCAGCCATTGTTTAAAGTCCATTTCTGATTTGCTACGTCCGTGCTCGCGGTAAAGCAATACCATGTAATCAGCTTTAATGCCGAACTCTGGTAATAAGCTATGCAAGTATTTTGCAGTCTCTAACTGCTTCGCTGTTGCGAACTCTGCCAATAGCTCATTGAAATTTTTCTTTGCTGCCGATTTCCTACTTGCAATTCGACTGCGCTCCAATATTGCAGCTCTGTGCCTCCGGTAATAGCGTTTATCTTTATCTGCCATTTTGTTTGTCCTAAAAATGCACTGACCGCGAATTAGGTCGGCCAGTGAAAACTCAAATTTATTGCGTCTAATTTCGGAATTACGGGGAGACGCAACAACCCGCACAATGTTAGGTGTGTCAAATACCCCATTGCTTACATAATCTATTTAGTGGTGTTGCCAGTCGTAAAATTGCGACTCTCAGACATAAAAAAAGCGACCCGAAGGCCGCTCTGAATTCACAAATAAAATGCCTGTAAAGGTTGTATGTGGGTTCACTACGTCCACATCAGTATTTATGTGTCCTGATTTAGTGCTCTATAGACGGTAGCAACTCCGATTCCTGCTGCCTTTGCTGCCTCTTGTTTAGTAAGACCATTCTCGCTTATGAGCTTTAAAGCGTGTTCTATCTGCTTAGTTTTATGAGGTCTACCGCCTTTCATCTTGCCTTCTGCTACCGCTATTGCCATACCCGCAGCTGCTTTCTCTCTCTGGATATCACGTTGCATTTGTCCGACTGCCGCTAATACAGTGAACATCAAACAGCCCGTTGCTGTGTTGGTGTCTACGGTCTGACCACCCAAATCATGAACAATTAGGCCAATATCTCGCTTTTTCCAATCATCAACGAGATTTAGCAAGTCTGCTGTATTTCTACCTAGTCGTGATAAGTCGTAGACGATAACAGAATCACCACCAACGAGTTTGTCATTTAGTTTGCTGAACTCTGGCCGGTCATCAACTGACTTAACACCGCTAATTTTCTCACTTACCAACTCTGCATCGGGGTAATGTGCTTGCAAATCAAGTTGAGTTTGCAAGTTTTGGTTTTTGGTGCTTACTCGCGCATAAATGTATTTGGTTGGTCTTTCTTTTTTCATCACGACACTCTTTTTTATCAAAACTAGGGTTACATGATAATGCTACCATCTAACCTGCACAACTGTATGTTTTGATAAACTTTATCATTTTATCGTCTGACTGTAGTTAGATGATAGGAAGAGCGAGTCGCACTACATCGAACCGATGAGTTCGCTTAGTTGTTTTTTACTCATATGTGCAATTTTATTTTGGTTATTATTTGTCGCATTGCAAATCTCACCAATTGAAAGATTATTCTCTTTCAGTGTTTTTTTGTGCCTCGATAACTGTTGCTGCTTTTTCCTATCAACTTTTACTAGCCACCACTCATCAATAGAATCATCAACAATATAAACGTTATTTGACTTATCAAGCCTGTAGCCTGCTAACCAACGAAAGAGCTTTGAGCGAGACTTGTTTGCGCCATCTTCCAACCAAGAGTCAGAACCATCTGCGTTAAAATTACCCCAAAACCAATCAGACACCTTGTCTAATTGCTCTGGTGTTAAGCGTGGTTTCCTTTGTCTAATTTTTTCTATTGGCCCTCTAAAATTATTGATGTCATCATCATTAATTGAAAGCATGTATATAATTGCATCGCCACTCAAATTCTCATACGCATCTAGCCAACGCTCCGACTTCCCCAAGCTAATTGAATCATATTTTTCTTTGAAGCTTTTCGCCCTCGATATTGCAACATCAATAACTACTCGCCCAATACCCTGTTCAATCAACTCATCCAAATTTGCACACTCAGTTTTAAGTAGCTCAATTATTTGTGACTTCTTTATCTTGGGTAGCTTAACTTCACCTTGCTTCTCGTACTCATTAATTCTTGTCGTATCAATGGTGTAGCCATAAGACTCTAGTTCCTTAATAACTTGAAGGCCATACTTTGGTCTTTGCAATCTAGTAACCTGAACTGAGCGAGCGCAACAGCAATCTCTAACCTCTTGCACCTTTATGCCATTTTCTTTATATCCAATTCCATAAGACTGTCTAGATTTCTCTTTATCAAACCCGTCACCTATTGAACTTTGTGATATTGACATTGCCTTACTGTCTGTAATCTCGCCATCTCCAATACCACATATCAGCACATATGTAGCTAAGTTCGCATTTCTCGCCCTACCAAATTGCTGAACTAACCTTTCACCCGCAGTCTGAACAGATATGACACAAACGCTGTCATTGACGTTTATGCCCTCTTCTAACGCACTTGTTGCCAGTACAACATCACATTCCATATCTTTAATGAATTCTTTTTTTGCAAGGTCTTGGAATGGATGGTTAGAGTCACGAACTGAATCTCTATTAACTGCGACACTACGGAGGTTAAACTCCTTAAGTAATACTTTTGCTAATTCTTCATTTTGGTGATGGTTATTATTGAAAAATAAGACTGGCTTACCCGACTCTTTGAATTGATTATTAATGCAATTAACCAACAACTCATTAGTGAAGCCATTATGACTTTGCGTATCTGAGTCTTTTTTTGCCGTGGTGTGAAATAATACAACCTCTCTCTTGGGTGGGGTTTTATTAACATCAACCCATTGAAACTCAATAGGTGACAACGGTTGCTTGTATGTCCCTGAATAACAATATACGGGAAAGTGCTTAGATAAGCGCTTCAACTGATAATAAAGACCAGACACGGCAACATCTCGATAACCACACTCATATATTAATTGTATTTCATCAACGTGAATCGCCTTACAGCCCATAGCGATAAAGTCATTAACACCCTTGCTAATGAAATGCTCCAACTGCAACAAATTAAGACTTCGCCCTTCTTGCTTCGCTTTAAGCTCTTGCTGAACTAGTATCGACTTTTGAGGAAAAACGACGACATCGTTGTGAAGGTGACTTTGATTAGTCATATAAAATGTCTTACCAACGCCAGTACCTGCATTTATAAGGTACAACCCACTAGAAGACGGCATTAAATCTGCTTTGTCTGAAAGGTATTCACTTGAAGATAGGTTTATTTCCATCACGCTCACATGACTTCGATTTTAAAATCAATATTTTAACACCACATCAAACGAAAAGCCCCCTGAAAATGGTTACAGATAGTGAAAAACCACAATCAGCACTTTCAGTGCACAATATCAAAAAACACTACGTGTAACATTCACCTTAAATTGACCATTCAAAACGTGTTACAGTTAGTGCTAAACCTCCACCTAAGCTTTTAGTACAAAAACAGACAACGCACTAACTGTAACGCTATTGAGTGAAGTTTAACGGCTTTGCCGTGCAAGCTAGCTTGCTAAAATGTAATAGACGTAATGGTCACGTTAGTATGAGATTGTGCGCTCACGCGCTGTTTCGCTACGCTCAACGCAGTGTTTAGTCTCATTAACTGAAGTTTTAAAATTAAATTGTTTGGACGAATCGAGTGGCCTCGCCACGATATTTGGACATTCACGCCACTGCGTGACTGGTTACGCTCAACGTGATTAATCAGTAAAACTACATCAGATTACGTTTATTACGTTTTCAAATATAAAGTTACTATATAGAAGAACTTTAAGTTTGAATGCCGAAAGTACAGTACGACGCCAGTCGTACACGCGTAGCGTGTTAAACACTGCATATGAGATTAAACGTAATACTCACGTTGGTATGTGATTGTGCATTCGCTGCGCTCATGCTGTCGCTACGCGACGTAGTGTGTGAAATCACATTGAATGAAGTCCTTTAAACGTGATGACGATTGAGCCGATGCCCCGTCGGTGATTGAGTGCAAGCGGTCAGCTTGCTAATACTGCATACAAGAAAGTGTCCAATTCAACTCTTATAAGTACTTTATAGGATTGTTTGGGACACTTTTAATTATCGCTTAAGCGAGTTCACTCACATCAAAGCTAAAGTCTTTCGGTACTCGTCCCATTGCTAAAGCTTTTTTAAGCCTAAGCATGTGTTTAGGTTCATTCGCATCAGGTTTAAATCCATTTGCATTCTCGAATTTCTTAACCAGTCGTCCCGCTTTCTTTCTGCATCCGCCTAGTGTTTTAATCACGGGACAGCCTTTACCTTTCGCATTTGTATTGCCTTTGGGTGCTCCAATCTCATCAAATAACTGAATAGCTTTTGATTGGTCAATACTTGCATTAGGTAGTCTTTCTATTAGAAAGTTAGCTGCCCTCATGTCTGGTACGAAGAACACGCAATCTCTCTTATCATCTGGAACTCTGATGCAGGTTCTAGTCACTGCTTGGTAAACCACGTCTAACACGTTCTGATTCACGTATGCATCAGTCAAATAGCTTTTGTCATACCCTAATGCTTGACTACATTTTTCCATAAACGGGATTTGATAAGGGTTAGGATTCGCGCTGTAAATGACCGCTGCCGTTGTTTTGTGCTTATATGCGTTAAGACCATGTGCTTTAGTCGGGATAAGCTCTAGAGGTTCTCTGAGTGCTTTCTGTCGCTCTTTGTTAGTAATGGTTATGATATCGTCATCAACATTCTTTTGTACGATATCAACCATAGAATCGAAATGCTTTTCTAGTACCTCGCGACTAATGAAGTCGCGCTCTGAATCACAATAGACCGCTAGCGGGTAGATAGTTACCTTATTGTCCATTTGGTTACCACGAACTAGAAATTCATCATCACACGACGTACCTGCCTCATATCCGCACATCTTTGTAAAATATAGATATGGGATAGTGTCTTTTACCGTCGCTGCCATTAAGTGGATTTGTGAAAAACTCTCGAATTTCTTAGGGTCAACATAGTATGCATAGTGATAACCCACTTTCTCTTTACCTTGACTGCGTTCTAATGCGAACTCACTAGAAAGGTAAGCATCTAGCAGTTCTGCTTTCTCGTCTGACAGTTCACTAGAGCCTTGTTTATATTCAGCCAATCGTTTCTCTACTTGCTCACGACTACTCATAATCAGGTCAAGGAATGATGCATCTGCCTGACTCGTCCAGATTGATTTGAACTGTAAAATCTCTAGCGGTAGTTCATCTATGATAAGTGTACGGTCGCCGAAGTATTCGGTATGACGCAACAAACTACTATGAGTTGTTAAAATCACTCTAGATTCATCTATGCAGTCTTTGTTATGAAATAGGTACTCACTGACCGATTGCCCTCTTGGTGGTATCTCGTTGGTTATCACCATGCAATCATCTAATAAGTTCTTAATCTCATAGACTAGTTTCAAAGTCGGTACAGCGAACACTACACGACAATCTGATTGTTTAATCAGGTCTGTCATTGCAAAAGTCTTGCCCGAGCCTGGTGGATGTTCGTGAATATATAGCTTATTTTTCATCTTGATTTCCTTTTCTTTAGACGTGCAAAAACCATCACCAGATAAGGGTGATTAGAAAATCTTTTAAAAATTTGGGTATTTGAAAATACAGGAGTTTTGAAAAGACCGATTTGCAGTCGGTTTATTAAAATTGTTAGAGGTGCTCACGTCTCTGCAAATCAGTGAGCGATAAACCCGTATTTGGTGCTAGGAAAGCACCTCTAACAACTCTGTGTGTATTTATATCGTAAGATTATGACCATTGTAACATCGAAAATCAGGGCTATAAACAATGTGTTTTATATGCGCCTTAGCATAAGAAAGGGCGAACCTCACTTGAGGCTCGCCCTTTAAAAACCATTTTCACTCAAATATTAAACGTCAATTCCACTGAACTTTTTGATTTTTTTAATTACCTCCTCTAGAGGGAATGCGAATACCTCGCCGTCAGCCGAAAGAACATAATAAGGATTTTTACCTTTAGATGACGTTACTAGCCCTTCATTATCCGTGCTGCTATAAAAAGAGTCACCATCTAGTCTAATCTTAATTATATTTTCCACAGGATACTTGTATTCCTTCCCATGATGAAATTCATACCTAAACACCTGATAATCACCGACATAAAGCCTAATATCATTCGCCTGTAGAGAATGAGTCATAACCTCACTTCTTCCTGCAACTCTAATTGATAGACTCTTCTTTTTGAATAAACCGCCACCCTCTTCTTCTGCTTCAAGAGGAGCAATAGGAAGATTAACTAGTTCGTTCTGGCGAGTCGCTAGTCTCTCTTTTTTCTTTTCCGCCAACACTATTCTGACATCCTGTGGTGCATTTCGCTCAAGTTCTGCATTATTACTGTCTAGAATTTCTTCAGCCTTTCTATAAGCCGATTCGCTGATTTTTATATGATTAGTACATTTTTCAATTAATTTCGTGGAACCCGCCAAACTAACTTTTTTAAGTTCTCCATAATGAAGGATTTCATAGCTGTTATGAGACTTCAATTTATCCAAAAATCCATCCTGATTATAGTGAATTTCGGAAGCCGCATTAACCACATCTTCGCCATCAAATTTGATTCTTTTATCTTCCAGATTACGACTTTCAACTTTAATCTTAAATGCGCCTGATAAATTATCATTTTCGCGGGTGCAAAATATTCTGATAGTGTTTGACGTATTGGTATCGTATCCCAAAAGTAAACTTATAGAGTCTACTGCTACTTTTTGCGTAAACTTATCCTTTATTACTAAATGGGTCATTTTCGCATTGGTACTGTTGTATAAGATGGTTTGTGTTCTAGTTTCTGCAAAAGCACTACAAGAAGATGCAGCTAACATTGCCATGATGAATATTTTATTTTTCATTTATTTCTCATATAGTTACATTTGATATCTGACTGTTAATAACTGTAATCAGTTAGCCAGACTCAATCAAACAAGTTGCCCTTTTCCGTGAGCCCTTTAACACTTTGTACATATGATATGAAAGGGCGAACCTCATCTAAGAGATTCGCCCTTATGCGTTTACGAGTCCGTTACGAGTGGAAACTTCGACAATCGCAGCTGTATTTAGTCATCATAAAATTCATAGTCTTCATGAGACCCCACCTCCATTGCTTTTATCTCGTTAAGCAACTTCTCACTATCATGAGTCCCCATCAATCTATAGTTACCAAAGCCATGTCGTTGCTCTAATGTTCGTATAATTTTATGACCATTAGCTTGAATACAAGTTAGTTTAAAGACAGCACCCGTTTTACCGTATTTGCGCAAAAACAGAACCTCAACCTTATCAATCAGCTTCTTGAACATGGTGTTTTGCTCTGGCTCAGTTGGCAAATCGAAAATGCTTTTATACTCAACTTCGACTTCTGACGATTGCTTTTCATCATTCTCTCTAGATTCATCCAACTGAATTTCTAACTTACTAATCTCAGCATTAGCCCTTTTAGCAGCCTTTAAGTCTCTGTTCTGTCGAGCGTCAATCAGTAGCTCTTTTTCAAATTCTAATGCCGCTAGTAGCTCTGGCGTTTGACTCTTGTAATCTTGAGATACTGTGTACGTCATACTAGACAGCATTTTGTTTAAGATAACGTCAGGCTCTCTAATTAGATGAACGTTATGACATCGGCCTTCCGTAGCACCAATACACTTGCGATACATTAGCTTCTTACCTTTGTAGGTATTAGTTCGCTGAACCATACCAGAACCACAATGACCACACTTCATTAATCCAGTGAATGCACTCTTTTTCGACGTTCGACCTTTACGCCTCTGTTGTAAGCTTTCCCAAACATCAAAATCTACTAATGCAGGGAACATATCAGGCACTTTTTTAATCGGTGTTAATGTCCTACCATCCTCGCCAGTGCTGTAATAAACCTTTGCCCCGTATAGAGCGTGATTCTTTATAGTCTGACGTACTATCGAACCACCCCAGCCTTTACCTGATAATCCTTTGGGATTCATAGCATTAAGCTGTTTTGCTACTGATTGATTTGACTGTCCCTTTAGCTTTCCAGACAACATAAGCTCGGCATACTGTGCTTTATCATTCAGAACTGGCACATCATTTTCTAGTGAAACCCAAAAAGGCAATTTCCCTTTGATGATATTGCCATCGACAACTTTAGCTTTTGCGCTTTTGATTAGATTCGATTTACGCAAAGATTCATTGTAGGCACGGTCAGCATCAAACAACAAAGGGAGTATTGGAGTAAGACCATTTCCCATCGTCGATTTGTCGTAAACATAACGCCCATCTAAAATAATGAGACTTACACCTAAGCCAACCAATTTGTTCACTAACTCTAGCGCATGAGCATAACCACGACGTGTAAGGCGGTCTGCGTTTTCAAATAAGCAGTAATCGACACTTAATTTTCCAGTTTCTATGACATCGATTAAATCAGCTAAAGCAGGACGTTTGCCTCCCTCCTTGAATGCAGATACACCCAAGTCGTGAAATCGATTATCAAGCAATTCGACATTGTTATCCTTACACCAACTTTCTGCCTTTTCCGTCTGTCGTTCAACACTGTCGCCAAGCTCTTGTTTTGCAGTGGAGAAACGGACATATAAAAGTGCTTTTTTCATGTGAGATTAGCCTTAGTACTGGTGTTGTGTAACACACTATATTGAGTAGAAAGCACTATCAACGAAACTTGCATACAGAAAGCAAAAACCCTCGCATACGCAAGGGTTTTGGATGATAAACACACAAATAAAAGTATGTTAGTTTCGCCAAAGCACTTTCACGACGTGCCAGCCAAATTTTGTTTTCACAAGGTGTGGTACAAGCGTCTCGCCAGAGAAACAAACCTTATCAAACTGAGGCACCATTTGACCTTTTTTGAACTCACCTAGGTCGCCGCCCTTTTTACCAGATGGACAGGTTGAATGTTTCTTCGCTAGCGTTTGAAATTTAGCGCCCTTTTTAAGCTGCGTCATGATGTCTTCTGCTAGTTCTTTATGCTTCACCAGAATATGAAGCGCTGCTGCTGTTCTTGCCATGATAATTCTCAGTTTGTTGCTGTCTGCTTGTCGACTAACCATCGACAGCGAGTATTTAGCGTGATTTTAACCCAAGAACCGCTATTCTTCACTCTATAACCGAAAACAACTGCCTTAAAGGCCATTAAAAACCGCATCGCGACTTGCTGCGGCTTCCATTTCCCTTTAAATTAATCCTTATAAATTAAGCGCGTATTAAGTAGGAGCCACTTATGGCCAAACCGATCAGTAAAGCGAGTCAGTCACAGGGAATGTTGATGTTCAAGTTGTCCCTCACTCAAAGTTTTGCGATTGGCACGCTTAAGGTCAGAGAAATCGTCCCTTTTCAGCCGATGACTCAGATCCCCTACTCCCATCATCACGTGATTGGTACAGTGACTATCCGCGACCTTACAGTTCCTGTGATTGATATGTCCGCTGCGATTGGCTTCCGTCCGATAACACCCGCTGAATACCAAGATTGTGTACTCATCGTTACTGACTGTTTGAGAACAGTTGTGGCGTTCTTGGTTCGTTCAATTGATAAAATCATTGAATGCGACTGGAAGAGCATTGAATCTCCACCCACCAGTGTGGGTCGCAATGTGTTTGTAACGGGTATTACACGTTTTGAAGACCGTATTGTGCAAATGCTCGATGTGGAACTGCTGCTTTCTAAGATCTACCCAGCTTATGAGAATGCTCATATCCCGATGCTGACCGATGTAGAGAGGGAACGCCTCAAAGCATTGAACATCTTATTAGTGGATGACTCTTTGATTGCACGTAAACAGTTATCTGATGCCTTAGACAGCATCAACATCCCTTACAGCATATGTAACAACGGCTTAGATGCCATCGACCTAATGCGACGCCAAGCCAGCGCTGGCAATGCCATTGATCTTCTGGTGAGTGATATCGAGATGCCGGGATTAGATGGTTATGAGCTTGCATTTGAAGTGCAAAACGACAGCGCTTTAAGTCACGCTTACTGTATTTTGCATACCTCACTGTCCAGTGAGATCTGTGTCGACCGTGCTAATCAGGTGGGGGCGCATGAAGCGCTTGAGAAGTTCAACGCGGGTGAATTAATCGAAGCTATGCTACGCGGCGCAAAAGTCTTAAACGGCGCCTCTACGGCTGCTTAGGCTCTGTTATAGAAGCTAAACCTGGCATAGTGCTCAATGGTTTAGCTTCTTAGTCTCTTCTTTCTTCAAATCTTAATAAGAATAGAGCTAACCGTTAGTCTTTGTTTTCTGGCATAGACTTTTTCGGCATAGAGTAGCTCTTACTCACAAATTCCACTTCCTCGACTTCATTCACATGATTGGTAAAAGAGGCCAATGCATAGAGAGTGTTCGCCACTAGGTTTGCGTATTTAAAAAGAATCGGGGCTGGCGACTTTTTGCTTTCATGATGTTCAATACTGACCAGCGATCGCACGACCTTTTTAGCCTGACAACGACACAAGTGAAGTTCACTAGATACTCGGTGTCCACCGGGTAAGACAAAACCTTTAAAACCACCTTCTAGCTGATCGCGGATACGATGATAGTCTTGCTTGAGCTCGACCAATTCAGACTCGGTGATGGCAAGCTTACCGCGCACAGAGCCATTCAAATGGTAGATGTTTGGCTGCAAGCGTTGCAGGATCTCACGAACCTGAGGCTCTAGCTCTAAAGACAACACCAATCCAACTCGGCAACAAAGTTCATCCGACAAAATCTCAAAATCACAGATAGGACTGTCTTCATAGATAAACGGATAACAAAACTCGTCCCAATCTCGACTTACTGGTTTCACGTACCGATCCTTACACATAAATAATCATCAAACGCCAATATACCAAACTCTTTGATTTAGACATAAAAAAGCCCTCACATTGGAGGGCTCCTGAAGAAATCGGTTAAACGAGATTATTCGTTAGACACTTTTTTGTGGCCTTCTTGTAGGTGAACGAAATCCACCAGATCGTCGCCTGACACTTGGTATGCTTGACCAAAGCCTTTAACGAATAGGCCGTTCTCTGCTTTAAGGTTGAATAGAGAGAAGTCTTGAAGTTGGCTCAAACCATCAATGATTTCACCAAAACGCTCTTGCATCTGGCCAATCACTTGAGTCCAAAGCTCTGTTTCACGCTCCACAACACTTGCTTGAGCATCAAACGTTAAACGTTTACGTGCGTAAAGTTGCTTCGAGCTCTCTTCGTCTTCAATCATCATCAAAGAGACTTGAGGGTTCGCTTTCAAGTTACGAGCATGACGAGCAATATCAGAAATTAGAACAAAGTAACCTTCTTGGTTCTGAACGAAAGGTGCGTAACTTACGTTCGGGCGACCTTCTTCATCAACCGTTGCAAGTTGAAGGGTACGGCGCTCTTGGCGAAACTCTTTGATTTCTGGACCTAGGCGACCTTGTAGACGTTCTTGTTTTACTTGCTGTTCCATGGGTAATTCCTTTCTTCACTTTCTCTGATTTATTATTTTTGCCCGAGGTTGAGCGATCATTAGCGAACTAAACGATCCTCGAGCATTGATGTCTTGTTTAAGCCAGTTGGCAACCCTATGTCAGATTGCTGCTGATTATTTACTATTGCCTGTACTTAAGCTTGTTCTTTTAACGCTTTGAAGCGTTCTACTTGGTCGGCAATAAGCTCACGCTTTTCGTTGCGGCCTAGGTAAATCTTAAAAATGTTCTCACCGGTTTCACTGAAGAAGCCGAAGTAATGACTTTCACGACCCATGAACGCCTTGCTCACCAAACCGATATGTTTAACGTTATCAAGTTTAAGGTGACCATGAAGCTCGCCCTCTTCGCCCATTAGGTTGTAGTAACCACGCGCTACCTTACCTTTCGGGAATGGCGCTTTTACTTCAAAGATAGAACCAAATGAATGCACGATAGTGGTCACAGGCCCCCAACCCACTAAACCTTCTAGAATCTCTTGAGCACGGCTGCCATCTAGCATTACCGCCATGTCGTTTGGAAAAGCAGCAACCACTTCAACCTCTGAAACACCTAGCTTCTCAGCAATTGCTGTTGGCAGTAGTTTTGGCTCTTCTTCTAAAATTAGAGCTACGCGTTGTTCTAGAGTTTCTGTCATTTCTAATGTTGTATCTGTCATTGAATATGTTCCGTATAAACGAGTAAGTTATAAACTAAAAATTCGATATTAAGCGTGCTTCAAACTTGCATGCGGGTGTACGCCCGAACCTGACGCTTTAGGCGCTGGGTGCATAGCTTGGTATTCAGCGTTAAGCACTTGAATCACACTCTGCGCTAGGCTTACCGCCCAAAAGCTGCCAGCAATAGTCAGGCTCAGATAATCTTCCGAAAGCTCAACTAAACCGTTCTTTTCCCAATGCGCGAACAAAGGCTTGAGGTAGTCGAACGTATCTTGCCCCATAAATCTCGGTAGCGTACTTCTTCTAACAACACCAGAATCGAAACCTGCCTTTAATGTTGAGAAGATAGGCTCTAATGAGCTTTGCTTAGTCATCATGGCAATAGGTAATTGACCTTGCTTTATAGACTCCATGTAGCTGTCTAAAGTTCGATGCTGCATCACACCATGACCGCCGATGTTGCCACCAGCGCCACAACCAATGGGTAGAACTTCGGCATAAGTTTTCGCTAAGCTGTTGTAAATGCTGCGTTCGCGGTTATCACGAGTCCAGTGGTTTACGCTCAGTTGCTTGACCTTATTTTTTGCCATGAACTCCACACCCGCCAAATACATGCTTGCCTTATCTGGCGTATTCGCAGGCGGTGGGATTTTTCCTTTCTCAACAAGATTAAGCATAAGTGCATTGCCCGCAACAATCAGTTGGTAGAGGTCAATGCCGTGTGCGCCAGTAGACATGTAGTCTTCTAAATCTTGTTGGAACACTTCCATAGATTGGTGTGGTAATCCGTATAACAGATCAAGAACGATTGGCGCTTGCTCGGTGCGGCTTAGTGAACTGATACGTTCTAGCACAACCTCTCGGTCATCTAGGCGCTTAGCACTACGTCGAACCTGAGTATTGAAACTTTGAATACCGAACGAGAAACGATTGAAGCCACCTTCAAGCGCACGATCAAACATCTCGTCACCAAATCGATTGATGCGCCCTTCCAATGTCATCTCAACATCGTTTGCTAGTGGGAAATATTGACGAATCGCTTTACCCAGCTGCTCAACTTGTTGAGACGACAAATCGGTGGGAGTTCCGCCACCAATATAGACGGCGTGAAATAGTCCAGACTGAGCCCAAGGTGTTTTGGCTTTCTGCTTTAGCTCGACCATCAGTGCATCGAAATACTCATCCACTAATTTACGGCTTGCGGCATTTTGGAAGAAATTGCAGAACGTACAACGCACACGACAGAAAGGAATGTGGATATACAAGCAACGCTTATCCTGTTTTTTCCCTTCACTCAGCATCAGTTCGTCAAAGAGTTCTAACTTCTTACTGGGGTCGACCGGAATTGAACTTCCTCCGGCGTGTGCAGAATGCTTTTTCGCAAACGCAAAACGAAGCGGATCAGGGCTAGAAACGCCCAAGATTGATTCGTCAAATTTATAAATATTAAGACTCATATAATCTCTCTAAACACTTACATAGCAAAGTCTGGAAGACTATTCGCTAAAAACTGAGAGAATCATAAATACACGTAAATGATAATGCAATTGATAATTGATCTTATTTAGATTCTAAGCAATAATCCGATACAGAATTTTGATTTGGTAAAGGATTGATTGTGAACGTTCCTAGATATGTTATTGCAGGCGGTGCATCGTTAGTGATTCATGCCGCGTTGTTGTTTGTCGCTCAAGAATCCAAAGTATTTGCGATGCCTGCAGGTAGCCAATCGAACACGGTATCGATCAACTTCACTCCGAAGAGCGTTCCTTCACAAGCTCAGCAAAAAACAATCACAGAGCCAGTTAAACCTGAGCCAATAAAAGAAACCGTCTCACAAGCCGAACCAAAAACGGTTGAGCCAAAGCAAACTAAGCCAACCCCAAAGAAAAAAGCGATCACCAATAAACCTCAACCAAAGAAAGTTGAGAAAAAAGTGATTGAAAAGAAGGTTGTCGAGAAAAAGCCTGTTCAAAAGAAACCAGTGACTGAGAAAAAGGTGGTGAAGAAAGAACGCCCAGAGCCAGCCACTCAACCAGAGAAACTGGCCGACAAGAAAGTCGATAAGAATATGGACGAATCTGCCAACCAGTCTCAGGAAGTAAACCAAGGCGTATCAAACCAAGAGCCGGTTTTAGTCACTAAGCCTTCGTTCTCTGCGCGTCCTACCCCACCGAATTACCCTCGCCAAGCAAGACGTCGTGGCGTTGAAGGTGTCGCGACTTATGAGATCTGGCTAGACGCTGAAGGCAAACAAATTAAACAAGCATTAGTAAATTCATCAGGCGCGCTAATGCTCGATAACGCCGCATTAGATGCCATTAAACAATGGAAATTCTCACCTCACACTGTCAATGGTCGAGCGATTGCTCACCGAGTACAAATACCTGTTCGTTTTAGGTTGGATTAATCATGCAACAAATCAGTTACTTACAAGATCAACTTGGCTTAATGACTTGGCCTCTTCTTATCTGCTCAGCATTAACAGCAATGATCATCGCTGAACGTGTCTTCCAAGTCATGCTCAGCATTGGTGTGGGCAAACGTGCCATTCGTCGCGAGTTAAACCAAACCTCACCAACCAACAGCAAAGAGATTGAAGCGCTTGCTCAGTCGATTTCAGGTAAACGCCCGCTCTTGTACAAGGGCGTGTCAATGTTGCTTGCTCACCACTCTTTCTCAAAAGGGTTACGTGAAGATGCCGCTGGGATCTGGCTACAAGAAAAACGCCACCAGCTTCATGCAGGTTTAAGACTGCTTGGTTTGATCGGCGTGATCAGCCCACTCATCGGCTTGCTTGGTACGGTACTTGGTCTTATTGAGATGTTTAAAGGCGTTGCCGCGACAACAGGCAGCATCACGCCTAATGATTTGGCAGACGGTCTTGGATTAGCAATGCGAACCACAGCAGCAGGTTTGATGATTGCGCTTCCTGCTATTTCTGGTGCTCAGCTACTAGGGCTATGGGCCGATCGAGTGCTGGCTCAATTGGAGCATACATTGAACTATGTGAATGTGTGGCTAGAAGGCATGTCGATTCAAACCAATCAGTCTGATGATACTCAAGGTAAGCCTATCAACAAAACCTCTATCGGTGATGTGAGCCAAGCATGATTAAAACGCCCCACTCATCTCACACACAGAGCCTAGCGCCAGACTTAACACCGCTGCTCGACATCATTTTTATCGTGATGGTTTTTCTATTGCTTACGGCATCGGTAAAGCTGGAATCGCTAGAAGTTGAGCTGCCAAGCTCGGATGTTAAAAACGTTTCTGAAGTCCACAAGGATTCAATTAGCGTCAATATTTTAGACCGCGAACCCTACTGGGCAATTAACGGCCAAGAATACATCGACTGGGAAAACTTCAAGATTGCGCTGTTAGAAGAGACTGGTTCAACGGATAAAAAACCGATCATCATTGGCGCAGATAAAGCCGCTAACGTGGAGAACCTAGTGAAGTTGCTTTCATTCCTTCAAGAAAACGGAATACCAGCGACTCAATTGCTCACGGACGATGGCTAGAGCGACACTCAATTTTCACGAGGTTTGGCTTCTGGTTGATAAAACTAAACAAGCAGACTAAGCCTCTCTATCGATTCGAACTCACAATGCGAACGGACTGCTCACTGAGTATCTTCGCGATACAAAAAGAAAATATAAAGAACTTATTATGAACAACTTAAACGTGCTCAATAAATTAAAGACCAAGACACCTCTTCTTTCATTAGCTGCAATCAGCCTGGCACTTAGCGCACCCGCAATGGCCAACGACGCTGAACAACCTCGAATCATCAGTGCTGGTAGTGCCGTTACTGAATTGGTTTTGGCATTAGGTGCCGAAGAGCAGTTAGTCGCGATTGATGTGACCAGCCACTTCCCTCAAGGAGAAAACCTGCCAAAGATTGGTTATCACCGAAACCTGTCTGCTGAAGGTCTACTCGCCCTAGAGCCAACCACATTGATTGGCTCGGATGAAATGGGACCAGACAACGCTATCTCTCAATTAAAATCGGCAGGCGTCGATGTAGAGATTGTTAACACTGAAGCAAACGTGGAAGGGCTATTAAAGCGTATCGACCAAATCGCAAAGATCACCCATACCGAAGACCACTCGCAGCAAGTGAAAACCGATGTGAATCAAAAGATCGCAGCACTGAAAGCGAACCAAGTACCAAGCAACGAAGCGAAGAAAGTTCTATTCCTGTTGCTGCATGAAGGTCGCCCTGCCAACGTTGCTGGCGGTGAAACATCACCAAACGCAATCATCGAGTTAGCTGGCGGTATCAACCCTGCCGCTCAGAGCTTAACGTCTTACAAGCCACTTTCAATGGAATCACTCGTTGAGATGCAACCTGATGTCATTTTAGTAAGCGGCCGTAGTTATCAAAAAATGGGCGGCGCAGATGCCATCCTGAAATCACTGCCTATGCTAGCGGCAACGCCTGCAGGTATGAACAAGCAAATCATTACCGTAAATGGCAGTGCTTTGGTTGGCGGACTTGGCCTAGAAAGCCTCTCTGAAGCAAAGCGTCTAAACGCACTTATCTACCCGCTATAACTCAACCACCCTATTTCTGCTATCGCTAATTCGCTTCCCTCACCAACTGACTCACGCTGTTGTTGAAGGAGGTCGAAGTTAGCGATAGATATTGAGGCCCTTTATGTTGTTACGCTCCGTCCCACTGAAAACATCGATGTTAGGCCTAGGTGCTACCCTAGTCTTCGTCGCACTGTTTTCAATCACCGTTGGGCCAATGAACATTAGCTTGGCTGACAGCGCAGCGAGCTTACTTCAGCCAAACAATGACTTAGCACCCCACATCAACTTGGTGATTCAAGAGATTCGCTTACCTAGAACCATTTTGTGTATGTTGATTGGTGCGATTCTCGCGTTATGTGGTGCAGTGATGCAGGGTTTGTTTCGAAACCCACTTGCAGAACCTGGCATCATAGGTGTGTCTGCGGGCGCAGCATTAGGTGCTGCACTGGCTATCGTTTTGTTCTCTGAGCTATCGCTTCAATACCCTGCTTTCATGAACTTTGCTGCGGTTCCTGTGTTCGCTTTTCTTGGCGGCGCTTTAACCACGCTGCTGGTGTATAAGCTGGGTACAGGTAAATTCGGCACCTCTGTCACCATCATGTTATTGGCGGGTGTGGCGATCAGTGCGCTCTCTGGCGCAGGTATTGGCTTCTTGAATTTCATTGCTGATGACCAAATGCTGCGCGATCTTTCATTGTGGTCGATGGGTTCATTGGCGGGCGCTAAGTGGTCAGGCATTTTGCTGGCAGCTGTCACGCTCGTTGGCTTGTTTGTTGTTTTCTACCGCCAAGCGATGTCTCTAAATGCTCTATTACTGGGCGAGTCAGAAGCGCAACACCTTGGTATCCCAGTTCAAAAGCTGAAACGAAAGCTGATTCTACTGACGGCTGCGGGCGTTGGTATCACAGTTAGCCTGTCTGGCATGATTGGTTTTATTGGATTGGTTATCCCACATTTAGGTCGCATGTTGGCAGGCCCTGACCACCGAGCTCTGTTGCCACTATCAGCGGTACTAGGCGCACTGCTGCTAACCGCCGCAGACATGTTCTCACGTGTGGTACTTGCTCCGGCAGAGCTACCTGTAGGTATTGTCACTGCGATTATCGGTGCCCCCTTCTTCTTGTATCTACTATTTCAACAGAAAGGGAGAATCCTTTAATGTTTCCTTCAGCGTTAAAAGCGACCGATATCGAAGTGAAGTTCGGCAGCAAAGTGATATTAGATGGCGTTTCTATTGAGATTGAGGCTGGAAAGGTAACCACACTGCTTGGGCCAAATGGCGCAGGGAAAAGCACGTTACTTAAAGCCTTGTGCCAAGAGATATCAAGCAACGGCGATATCCAATATTTTGGACACACCAAAGACAAGTGGCCTTCTCAAAAATTGGCGAAGCATCTGGCTATGCTACCTCAGCACAGTACGTTGACCTTCCCATTTTTGGCACATGAAGTTGTCGAGCTTGGTGGTATTCCTCTGCAAGAGTCCAACAAGAACCTCACCAACATCGCTAGTCAAAAAATGGATGTTGCCGATGTGACTCACCTGAGTGAAAGGCTCTACCCTTCGCTATCCGGCGGTGAAAAACAGCGTGTTCATTTGGCTCGAGTGCTAACCCAGCTTCACTATTCTGGTGACCAATGTATCTTGATGCTTGATGAACCCACATCAGCACTGGATCTTGCCCACCAGCACAACACCTTAAAGATTGCGAGAGAATTAGCCGATAACCACAATGCCGCGGTTATCGTGGTTTTGCATGATCTCAACTTAGCCGCGCAGTATTCCGATCGATTGGTGGTATTGAAAGATGGCAATTTGGTGTGTGATGGCAAGCCTTGGGATGCACTGAAACCTTCGATGATAGAAGATGTGTATGGTTACAAAAGTATCGTAGAAAAACACCCAACCATGAGCTTCCCTCAGGTTCACCCCGCACAATAAGTCCGATTAAGGAGCGACTCGTTTTGAGTATTCGTTCTTGATAACAATGACATAATCCTAAGCCTCGATTTGTTCGGGGCTTTTTATTGGCTCACAGCCACTCTCTCGGCTTAAACTCAATTTTATTAATAACCACAACAGCAAGCACCAAAACGACTCACCTTGAGCATTTGAGGCTCTAGAAATGAACTCTACTTGTTAGGGTTACTTAGCTTTTAACACTGAAGAGAAAAACGCACAAGAAGTGAAACGGCAGGCACAAAAAAAGCCCCCGCAGGAGCTTCTTTTATTGAGTGCTGATTATTGGCTCATACGAATCAATGATTTACCAATCAACCACTCTAGTTCTTTACCGCTAGTATCGCCAAACTGAGTTTCAGTCAGCTTGTATAGACGATCAATACCGTTTGCAGCGAACTCATGTGCGCTCTCAGCAGTAACGATATGATGGAAAAGTAAACGTAAGATTGCTAGGAACTCAGCGTCTTCAAGTGCTGCAACCCAGCTAGCTGAAAATGCGTCAAGGCCATTTTCGAAGTCAATGTGTTCCATGAACATCTTGAAAATACGACCGTCTAGAGCAGCAGTAAAATCCGTTTTCTTTGGAAAGTGATGACTTATACCTGTACGAGAAACACCCGTTTGTTGACTCAACGTCGTGTATGACATCTTGTCGTAACCCAATCTTAGTAGCTGGTCTACAACGGCATCCATGATTTTCTGGATCGTGATTTCTGTATCTTCTTTACTACGCTTTGGCATATTCAGGCTCTTCTCTTTGTAAATCCATCTAACTCAATCAAATGAAGTCAGAATGAAAATCGTTATCAGCATTATGTGAGCAAGGTATTTTTTCGCAAGTATTTATAACTAAATTCACACAAATACTATGTACGAACAATTTTACAGTGATGCCTCTTTGGACACTTTGTCTAATTATTCTTCGAAAATCACCTTACAATCCTAAGTCGATAAGTTTAAATAACTACTTAGAATATGAAATACCCAACGAAAAATTCATTGTATAAATACTTATCAAGCGATAGATAGTCTTATAAAATCATTTCTGGCGCAACTAAGTGAATGATATTCTGACATATTAATAACATTCCTTTTCAACAAAACGTGAGGTAAATCACATACATATTTAGCGGCGCGAATGTAGATATTCATCAAACACCTTAACAAACAACATAGCATACCAGTATAAATTAGTTCAAAGGTTTTAATTTTTGTAGATACAGTTCAAATTGCTCGTTAGAATAACCTCAGACTTTGTAAGAGGATTATTTATGAGCCAAGATATTGGTAACAACGATGTATGTGAGGCTTGCGGCTGTGCAGGCGAAATCGGGTTCATCATTAAAGAAGGCGACGATGTTGCTGAAGTAACGGTTTACGGAAACTCAAAAGCACTGATTGAAGCTGAGTTTGCTAAGTATGTTGAACTTGCTAAACAAGTGTCTAGCAACGTTGAATTTGAAGCGTCAGAGATGACAGAAGAAAGCACGGAATTGCATGCTCGCTTTAAATTTGAAGTTAGCGCTGAGAAGATTATTTTTGAACTTAAGACTCGCTCTCTAGCGCGTTAATATAAGCATTTATATTCTTATCAAAAGACGAGTGAATTACTCGTCTTTTTTTAATTGAACCCAAGCCAGTGACCCATTTTGCTCAAAATCGTTTTCGGCAGCGCACTGAATCACTACGCCCCCCACCTCTAACACTGCCCCAATGCTATAAGCCTTATCATCGTAATAACAAACTCGTTGCTGTTGACCGCCTTGTGTCACCACCACCGCAGCTTTACCGGGCGTTGAAATTACTTTGTTGGCACTCGCAGACATTGAGCCAAACATTGAAGCGGCTATCAGAAAGACCTTAATAATTCGTATATTTGCTCTAATCATTGATTTGCCTGCCATCTTTGCTCCACTCCTCGTTAATCTACCGCCAAATGGGTAAAACACTATGCGAGATTAATTTTTCCATTATAGTGTAAGCGTCTATCGTAATAAGAAGCTTGTTATGCTCAGAATAATTGCACTTATTATTGGTTCCTTAACCATAACAAATGTCAGTGCTGAACCACTCGATCACTATCAAATATTGAACCATCTCGATAATTACGGAAACTTATATCTACGAAATAAGCCTTATACATCACTTCCAACTGGCTTGGTGGTAGATGGTAATCTCAATATAGAGAACACGGCGATCACACGCCTACCCAAAGGGTTAGAAGTGAACGGCAGCCTAAAAGGCTCTAACAGCCAACTCGCTCGAGTCCCGAGCGGGGTTAAGATAAAAGGTTACGTCGACTTGATTGGCAGCCAAATCACCAGTTGGCCAAGAGGTGTAAGAGTGGGCGGCTTTATTAACCTCACCGATACTCCACTGGAAAGGCTACCGAATGGCTTTAGAGTGAAAGGCGATCTGAGTGTGATCCGCACTCCTTTGACTGAGCTACCCAACGGGATCGTGATTGATGGCGACCTTTATATAGGCGGTTCTGGGATTACAACATTCCCCGAAACCATGACAGTCAAAGGCAACATCTATCTGGGCGGCAACACCGTAACCATATGGCCAACCAATCTGGAACTCGGTGGCGCAGTCGCTCGTTAATTCAGACTGAAGCTCTAATGCTCGAATACGTTAATGCTCGATCGCAGCAAAAAATGGCGATTCAGAAACAAAAAAGGAGCCCAAGGCTCCTTTTTCAATTCAATCAAGTTGCTAATCAACTAGCAAGCTAACTAACGCTCGTTAACCAATGTTCTTCACTGGGTTCGCGTAGCTATCGATCAAGTACTGACGCGCGCCTTGTGGCAGGCTCGATAGTTTAGCTTCAAACTCTTGTTTAACGGCCGCTGTAATCGACTCATCTTCTTTTTCTGCTGCCAGCAAGTTTACTGGGAACAGTTTGTAGTTATCGTGGATCTGACGATCGATCTCTTCAGCAAGCGCTTCAGGGGTATCAAAATCTTGATCGATAACCTGACCGAAGCCAACGTGAACGCGTCCTTTATTACCGATAATGCCTTGAATGATACTTTCGATATCTTCAAACTCACCCTTTTCGTAACTGCCGTTTACGTCTTTCTCGAAAAGCTCTATCGCTTTAGCTGTGTCACATGGGTCGTTCTCGTAAGAAATAGCCACAGGAACAATCTTCAATGACTTCACGTATTCAGGGAAAGCAATTTTTTGCTTACGTCCTTCAACGTGGAACATTTTCAAAATTGCTGGCTCAGTAAAATCGTTACCGTCTTTCGCACGACCTTCCTTTTGAGCGATCCAGATTGAGTTGCCCGTTTCTAGAGAGTGCTTAATGTAAGAAGACAACTGCCCTAGCGCTTTCATCATCTCACGCGGTCCTTTCAAAGAACGCTTTACGATGAAGCTCTTGTTTAAACGCATCAATTCAGTCGCACATGGCTTTTTCAACAGGTTGTCTCCAATAGCGATACGACAAGTCTGATGATTATTTTGATGCAGAGCGTAATTTACCAACGCAGGATCCATAGCAATGTCACGATGGTTTGATACAAACAGATAAGCTTGGTTCGCATCCAGTGACTCGATACCAGTGTACGTCACACCGTTAGTGGTTTTCGCTAACGTGTCGCGTAAGTACTTTTTCACTTCAATCTGAATGGATTCAACGCTAGTCAGCTTGCTCCACTTCATTTTTAAGTACACACGCAAAATCGGGCTCATTAATACTTTGAACCAAGACGCATGGTTTGAAAAACGGTAGTGCAAGATTGCACTGATAAATTCTTCATCATTAATAAGACGGTTTAGTGCCGCTGGAATTTCATCATCGCCGTAAGGACGAATATCAACATATGGATCGGTTGGAGAGGTCATTTTTTAATTCATATAATAAAAAGCTAGCTCATTCTACGCGTTGTTTTGACTTCTCGCAGCTACAGAGCCCATACTTTTGACAAGGTCAGACCAGAAACATTGAAAATCCCCTGTTATTGTTGGCATTCTTTAAGATTAACGGTAATCTTGACGCCCCAAAATTAAGGTACTATCTATGAACTTCGCTATTGAATATACATCGGCTTACTTTTCACACTTGGTGATCACACCACGCAAGAAAGTACTTAAACATAGCCTTGTATCGGTTCAAAGTGGCTTGGTTTTGATTAAGTTAGGCAAACAAGAGTATGCCGTTGAACCAGGACAAAGCGTCTGGATTCCACACGACTGCCTAACGTCACTGACCTACTTTCCAAACACTCAGGTTAACCGCGTCGACTTTTCTGTTCGTTTGACGGATTCATTTCCAAGACAAGCGGGTTACATCACGCAAACTAACCTCTCTTCGGCACTACTAGAAAAGCTAGAACAAACCAAAGCTCGTGCTTCCAATGCCAATAATACGGAACAAGCGTTTAAAGATATGCTTTCTGTCTTGAAGCAAGAAGTGTTGTCGTTTAAACCACTGCTTTGTGAAAGTGCTCTTTCTCAGCGATTCAATCAATGGAACATTGATGATTCAAACCTGCCACAAGAGCACACTCTGGTGATGGTGATGCGAGAAGCGAAGAAGCGCATGCAGTCAGGTCAAAAACGTTCACTTGTGATTGATGATCTGTTCTCAGGTAAAGAAGAAGAGTTCGAGCAACTGTGTATGCTTGTTTTTGGTGAAGATTTATAGCTTGGCGGAAAGTGAGTGCTGGTATTAAAACTCGCAAGCCAGATACTGAAAAGCCGCAAAAACTGAGTTTTTGCGGCTTTTTTAATTCTTACTATTTAGACGTAGATAGCAATCTATCTGTGTATCTGCCTGTCTAAAATGGCAACTCAACCTGCATCATTAGGTCGGCGTCACGTGAGTCGTGCCAACGATAATCAAAGCGCATACGCGGCTGCCCTTCGACTTTCTCGCCAAAACCGATGCTGAGTTGAAGACCATGATTCATCAACCACTCTTCAGTCGACATATCATACTGCTCATCTTCAAGGTCTTCTGGAAACCACATACCCAAGCCAACATAGTTTGACTCAATGCTTTGTGTCAGCAATGGCGAGTCTTTGGTTTGAAGAACCCAGTCAGACCAATAGTCCGGTGTGCTTTCCGGTTCATCATCGCTCAGCCCACTGATTTCCATCATACGTTGGCCAAAAGAATCAATGCTGGTCGAGAAATCTAGACAATTGTCATCTTCATCAGAAGTCAGCATGATTGAATCTAAGCTAAAAAAATCACACTCAGCATACGCAGGCATACTACATGCTGCCATGATCAACGTCGCTGGTATCGCGCTCTTTAGCATAGTCCTCTGACCTCTTGATTAGTGAACTTATATTATCTGATACAGTCCACTATCTTGCAACATCTTTGTAACTGACTTTGTACTCAGTTTTGCCACATCGCTTCCACTTATCAGTGCATTACGTATGTCTGTACTGCGAATTTTCACTTTTTCAGGGCAAGCCATTACAGACCACTGCTCAGTAATCTCATCTGATTTATAGAAAGATGAGAACTTAAAGAAGTTATCTGGGCCAATAACAAACGTCAGTTCAGCGTCACGATGTAACTTTTGCAGTTCACTGAGTACAGCAAAAGTCGTCACGCTTTCGCCGGGTGTAAATAAGCTCTTTTCGATCAACGAAAGCTCAACTTGATCCAGTGAAAGATCACTGATAAATGCATTAACTAACTGACATCTCGTATCAAAGTCTAGCATCTCTTTTCCCCAAGCATGGGCAATACTTGGAACGAGTAGAATTTTGTCAAAGTGAGCCAACGAATCAATCACACTTTTATGCCCTAGGCTCGGTGGATTAAACGCACTACCGAAAATGGCTATTTTTTCCATTGTTTATTACTGCCTTCTCTTTCTAAGCTTGTGCAAAGAGGTTTTTAAATCGGATGATTTAGGTATGATAACACTAGATTTTTAATTTGCTTGCAGGAAAGGAATACGAATGGAACAGTTAATTCGTGACGAAATGCGCGTACTACCTTCAATTGACCCTCACTTCGAAGTGACTCGTCGTGTGGACTTTATTAAAACGAAACTTCAGCAGTCAGGCTGCAAGTCTCTGATCCTTGGTATCAGTGGCGGTGTAGACTCAACGACCTGTGGCCGCTTGGCACAAATGGCCGTGGATAGCCTGAATGAAAACTCTGGCAACAACGACTACCAATTCATTGCGGTTCGCCTACCTTACGGCGAACAAAAAGATGAAGATGAAGCACAACTTGCTCTCTCTTTCATCCAGCCTTCTCAATCTGTTTCTGTAAACATCAAAGCGGGTGTTGATGGGCTTCACGCAGCATCTCACGTTGCACTTGAAGGTACAGGTTTACTACCAACAGACTCAGCAAAAATCGACTTTGTTAAAGGTAATGTGAAAGCTCGCGCTCGCATGATCGCGCAATACGAAATTGCAGGTTACGTTGGCGGCCTTGTAATCGGTACTGACCACTCAGCGGAAAACATCACTGGCTTCTACACCAAGCACGGTGACGGCGCATGTGATTTAGCACCGCTGTTCGGCCTGAACAAACGTCAAGTTCGTGAACTAGCAGCAACACTGGGCGCTCCAGAGCTACTGGTTAAGAAAGTACCAACTGCTGATCTAGAAGAGCTTGACCCACAGAAAGCCGATGAAGCAGCATTGAACCTTTCTTACGATCAGATCGATGATTTCCTTGAAGGCAAAGCCGTTTCTCAAGACGTATCCGATCGTTTAGTGAGTATCTACAAAGCAACACAGCACAAGCGTCAACCTATCCCAACGATCTACGATTAATTAGTTTTTGAATTAGTCTCAGAATCAAAAAGGCCGGAAGCTCATTCACGAACTTCCGGCCTTTTCTATTTAGTGCTTTTCCTTTTGACCGAACGCGTCGTTAATCAACAACTTCGATATCGGTTTGAGGCACACTACAACACGCCAGTATCTGACCCATATTACGTTCATGTTCTTGCAATGCAGGCACATCCGGCTGGTGAACTTGCCCTGACTCAAGGGTCACTTTACAAGCGCCACAGAAACCAGCACGGCAACTTGAAGCGATAGACACACCCGCCGACTCAGCTTGCTCTAGCAGGGTTGATTGGTTATTACCTTCAAACAGGTAGCCGTTCACACTTAACTGCAGCTGCTTCACCGCCTCTTCGGTAGACTGAGCAACACCAAACGCTTCTTGATGATAATGTTGAGGGTTAAGCCCCATTTGAATCAGTAGTTTCTTGGCATTGTCCATAAAGCCGTCAGGGCCACACACGAACGCTTGACGCTTGTGTAGCTCTTCAATTTTAGCGACATGCGACACGCTTAGACGCCCAGACAAACCATCCCACTCTTTGGTTGGTTGGCTTAATGAATAGATCACACGAAGACCCGCGTGCTCACTGGCGATCTTATCAATCTCAGCTTGATAAGGGATATCTTCTTCGCTGCTGCATTGATGATAGAAAACCACATCATCAATTTGACCATGGTCTGCCAAGTAACGAAGCATCGACAACATAGGGGTAATGCCGCTGCCTGCAGACAACAGCAGTAATGGGTGAGTTGGATTCGCTTCTAAGTAGAACGCACCATCTGGGTTTTGAGCAACTAGCGTATCGCCCACTTGGAAATGATCATTCAACCAATTAGAGATCTGGCCATCGTCCACTCGCTTCACTGAAATCGCTAAACGACCCGCTCGTGAAGGGCTAGAAGATAACGTGTAACGACGAGAAAACTTCTCGCCATCAATCACCATCTCAATCGGTAAATGTTGCCCTGGCTGATAGCTTGGTAATGAATGGTTCTCTTTCGCTGGCTCTAGCCAAAAGGTTGTGAAGTCGCGAGCGATCTCTTCACGCTCGACGCAAGTTAAGTGCAGTGATTCTACCCAAGTGTCTTCGTAGTGCTCTTTCTCTTTGGTTTCAAGTACCTCAACCACATCACCCGCTTTCACCAGACCTTCATTTTTCGCCACTAGATTCTGGCCAAAGAAGACACCACCACGCTCGTTGGCTCTGAATGTAGAGAAGGTATTAAGCGGCTCTTTTGTTGATCTAAATTCGCCACTCTCAACATCGACTGTCGTCAGGATACAGCGCTCACAAGGCTTCACCGCTTCGAATTCAACCTCACCAATTCGGATACGCTTCCAGCCGTCTTCGGCAAAGGCTTCTGTATTTGAAACAACAAAGTTAGTGCGGAACTGATCCATTGAATGAACTTCAGGGCTGCGGCGATTGAGCTCATCTAGAGAGGCTTGGCTAATCACCAACATTGGATAGCCGTCAGCGAAACTGACATTCTGACCAAGCTTTTCTCGAACACGATTCGACTGCTCACCACAGAACAGCAGTTCTACGCGAACACCAAGCACATCGCTGAACCAATCATCCGCCTCGTCGTTGGTGGTATACGCAGTGAAGCTATCTTTCCACACCGTTGCAGGCGCTTCTTGCATCTTGAAGTTTGCATATTTCAGACGCAGCGGCTCTTTACCTTCATAAGTAAAAATCAAGCCGTCTGGCTGCAAGCTAGAAGACACCTTGACCATTTTAGGGTACTTACGCGCCGTCACCATTGATCCGTCAGCCAACGCCAACATAAAACGTCTGTCGAAGGTAAGGCCCTGTTTTTCGACCCAAGCAGAAGAGAGTGCAATCCCACCTACTGATTTAACCGGAAACACATTAATTTGAGATAGAGAAGGCACTTGCTGTGAAGCCTTTTGATCTGACGGTAGCTGCGACATAACGATTCCAATGTTTTGTTGTTTGTCCCAATGCTAACAAATGGTTATAAATAGATAAACTGGCAGGCATTAAACACTTGATACTAAGTAGGCATGATTAAACTAATAGAATGGCATTATGTTCCGGCAAACCTAAAACTCTTGAAACTAACGATGATGCTTTACACACTAAAAGTAACCCGAATTTATTCACGCTATTTTTAAGTAGATCAGCAATATGCTGCACCTTGTTTCGACAATTGACTCAATGAGCCAGGTTTGCCTAAGTGATAGCCCTGAAAATAATCTATGCCCTGCGATTGTGCAAAACGTAAATCTTCATGGTTTTCTATACCTTCAGATAACAATTCAATCTGATACTTCCGAGCTAAAAATCTAAGACGCTCCCAAAAGGTCGAATTATCACTCCGGTTTCTCATTAACGACCGATCTATTTTCACTATGTTCGGTTTAACAACCCTAATCAGTGCTTCACCAGTGTTATAACCACTGCCATAGTCATCTATCGCGATTTTAATTCCAAGACCACGACATACTCCAAACTGGGACATCATCCTTTTCTCGTCAATGCCAACCGGGTATTGTTCATTCTCAGTAAGCTCAATCCATAAGGTTATACCCAACTTATTACATGCTTGCCAAATTGGGGAAATATCACGTAGAAAAGTGAAACTTAAAACGTGATCAGGGGAGATATTAATAGTCAGAAAATCAATCATTTTCTTCTGAGACAATAATTCCTCGGACACTCTTAACAAGAATATTTGAGTAAACCATGCAATCTTCTTAGAGTCTAACAGACAGCGAATTGACGATTCAACATCGTGCCCTTTTTCCCAACGTAACAAAACCTCAGCACCGACAGTTCCATTGCCATTAGTTATCGGTTGAAAAACAGGATAAAACAATCCCTGATTAACATCGTCAATAAGTGCTTCGGCTTGTAAATTTTCAGACAACATATTCGTATTCATAAACAAACCTCTTTTTGTGATTAATCCATACTACAGATCAATAACTAGCAAGGATTAGCATGAACAAATCATATGTAGCTTTACATGCCTACTTCTTAACCGTGAAGACAAACTGCATAAGTAGTTAAACGAACTCCTGTACAAATACACAATGCCGTTTCAAAACGGTAATCTCGAGTCTGTTACATTTAGATAGGTTATTAAAAACGCCATAAACTATCATAGATGACTATACTTCAAATAGATCAAATTACGCTTAGGGATAATGTATGTTTGGTGACTATTTAAAGGAATTGAGAGTCTCACTAGGTCTTACTCAGAGTGAGCTTGCTGTTAAGTTAAACCTTGCAAATGAAGAGTTTCGCTCTGTAGACGTGGTAACTCTCAGTCGTTGGGAACGAGGAAAAACCAAACCAACACTTGCAAAATGCCTAAGAATCTTGCGTTGTTTACAGGTTGACCTGAGTGACTTTTATGAATTAATACCTAATCCAAACGAAACAAAGCTACTAGACGAGGTTGAACAACTTCGTTTTAATAACAGGGTAACGAAGCTTTCATCATTAAGTTATGAAGAGCCACAAGAGCCACAATCAACTTTAATTACTGAGATGCCACTTCTTTTGAAAGATGATGACAAGATACTATCTAGCCTTAAAATCTTTTACGAAACAGCCATCCATACACCGAAGGGTTTTTTCGACATTAATCTATATGACTACCAACAAAACAAACGAGCTATTTTAAAAAGATTTATAACAGAAAGCGGGCAGTTGGTAGGTCACTCAATTAGTTTTATATTCGAAAGTGACTATTTTGACAAAGTTACTCATTCAAAAATCATTGATATCGACCTGACAAAATCTGTCAGTTATAAAAATTCGACTAAGTTATCGGTTTGTAATTATAATCGTTACTCTTCTAATTTCCAGATATTTCGATGTATGTTAGTTTCTCAATTTATAAACCTAATTCACTATTCAAATGTTCAACGTTATTATTTCTTTAGTGCATGGCCTGAAATCGGACAAATTTTAGAGCAACTTGGATTTAAGAAAATAGCATTTGATATTGAGTCAGAAAAAGGAGGTTTTAAATTAGGCAACCGCTCATTCGAACATTGCTTATACGAAATTGATACAGCGACACTTCTTTCTCAACCCGAAATAATAACCCTCATAAAAACAACCCAGTGGGATAACCAATACTCAATCAAAAATCATTAGGCATAGCCAAACAGACTTTAAATTAAGATGCCTACCATCTTAAGTTTCTACACATAATAATACTTCGCCTTATGCAAAAGATTGGAGAAAACTACTGTGTTTGGCGAATACTTAAAAAAATATCGAATCGCGAATGAACTAACACAAAGTCAAGCAGCTACAAAGCTCAACTTACTCGGAGGAGATCTATCGAATATTGATACCGTTACACTTAGTCGATGGGAAAGAGGAACAACTAAACCAACTCTTAGCCGTAGTATTCGTGTTTTGCGAGAATTTACCAACGATCTTGAGCCTTATCTATCTAAAGTTAGTCATTTACAACATCAAGACCCTAGTTCTAAAAATAGAGTTGATCAATTCAATACTCTGATGGAAGAGAAATACCGTAGTTTAAATAACTTGATCGCCAGAGCAAATTATCAGTCAACATCGATGATCGAACACAATCCTGTTTGTGAATATCCGATTGGAAATTCTAATGATAGTGAGATTGTAAATTCTGTACTTGTTTTTCATGAGAAAACCTCTGATGAGAATATTAAGCATGGACTCTATAAAATCGATTTTTTAAAATATTGCAATGAAAAACGTTTCATTGCCTATAAATATGTCGACAGCGTCACAGGGGAGCTATTAGGACATAACATAGGCACTATATTCACGACTGAAGGTATGATCTCCGAAATTGAAACACTTTCTCAAAAGTCGATTGATGAAATAGATTTAAGAAAAACCGTTCCTTATAATAAAAGACGAAAATTAGCTTATTTTGCGGTGAGCCATCATTCGCTGTACGAGCGACCTTTTCGTCTACAATTAAATAGAGAATTCAGGTTTCTAGCAAAACACGCTAACATTACCGACTACTACACAACAGTTGCTATAAAGAGCTCAGCAGAAGTACTCGAAAAAATGGGATTTTCTGTTGTTTCGTACGAGAAAAAATCAACCAACGGTGCAATCAAAATTGGTAAACACTATTATTCTAAAGCTTTAATGCACATAAAAACAAGCCAGCTATTTACTCAACCCGAGTTCTTGAACTTGCTTACAGGCTGTCAAACCTGTTCAAACCCATGCTCAATTAGCTCTCAGTGTTGCTAAGCGGTCTCTTTCCGCGCACATTAACAGGAGTACCAATCCATCGAAAGATAGTTCTGATGGATGAACTCCTGCTTGCTTCAATCTTTCAAAACACAGCTCTACAGTTTTGACATTCGTATTCGATATTATTGAACCAATATACCTCATTATTTTCCCACTTAAATTATCAGTACAATCTATATACTATGTAATTAAGCGATTGAGTATTAAAGCATATGGTAAAAAGTTAGAATCTAATATGCTATGTTCGCTTGACTACATGTCAACCTCACGAACAATTACATCATCTACTTCATTGTTTAGTAATGTTACATAACTGCTCTGAGTCATGCCTCTTACAGCTTTCGTGTTTTGCATGCCATCCACATTCGTTAGACTTTTGTCAGAATAAATTGCTCGTATATCTCCATCGACTCGGCCTGAAAACGTGACATCATCAGCACTAATAGATGCATATTTCGGAGCATTCCGATCAGTCATTTCGGGATTATCCGATCACCCATTT